>NZ_CAJCKS010000070.1:0-25443 GCF_903970985.1 Pantoea sp. ME81
ATCAGAGATGAGCAGGCACACACCCGACCGCAAGGCGGGCGGCCTTAGTGGCCACGGCTTTTTGTGGCCAGTGAACGCGCGGGCGTGAGCCAGCTGCAGGGGGGATATCGCCATCAGACCCTAGCCGGACGGCCCGGAACGCCACGCGATCCGGCGGAGCTTGCCGGCTTGCCGGTTAGCGGAGTGGGGCTTGACGACCCGGCAACGCCGGGGAGCCGAAGGGGGCCATCTTTGGTGAAGATAAAAGTCGAGAGCAAGAATCAGCCGTGAAGTCTGTCATGCTTAATTCGAAGGAAATTTAAAAGAATATGTCGCAATCCAGACGAACATCGGGGGATAAGACTTTAAAGCGGCGGTGATTTTTAAATATTCTGAAAACTCATTTATTTCAGATGGATACACAGTGCATATGCTTCTGGTTTTTAAATTCATTCTCCCTTACATGTTGTTTTGCAATCTTGGGGCATGGGGACTGGCTCAGAATCTTGAGGGGCTGAAGTTCTTTCATTATATAAACGATCTGCCGGTGCAAATGGGTACGGATGTTATCTACCCCTGGAACATCAGTCCGAAACATGGAGTTTATAGCTTAACGTTCTTACTGACCTTCATTCTGGTACCGATTTCACTACTGAACATTCGTGCGGGATTTTACCTGAACAAATGGGCTGGCTGGATAAGCCTGTGTCTGTGGATCCTGCCGGGCGTGCTGAGCCTGATGGGCTATCTGCCTGATTTACATGATTACGGGCCCGATAAGTTTCAGTTCGGAGCGAGTTTTACCGGCAGCACCTCATCCGCTGCCGTCAATCTGGCTATCTGTCTGGTTGCGGGCTGGTCAGTCATCATGCTGTTCAGCACCTTCTGGAAGATAAGCACCTTCAAAAATGCCTATGACCATATCTGGTACGTTTTAGGCTTAATTGCTGCGCTGTATTTTGTCGTGGACAGCGGATTGCCATCGTATAAGGAAGACCTGTCTGAATCAGGCGATCGCACCATGCGCATCCTTACGCTCTATCACGACGGCGTGCAGAATCTTGCCTCCCTTTGCGCTGATCCTGAGGTATCAGGCCGTGCACCGGATTTATGTGCACTGGTACCTGACATCAGGTGGGGAATTCAGAACCGCCTGGAGATGAAAGATATTCTGCGCGCCAGAATCGACGAGCCTGACTGGGTAGCAAGAGTAGCCAGCGACCCTTTACTGCAACAACAGATTGATGCGCTCAATATCTGGGCATGCTCATCGGATCAAATTCGGGGGAATTGTCAGACGGTCCCCATAGAGTTGTCGTTGAACGGGACCGATTTTAAAACCCCAGTCGTTTTCCTCCGTTCGGGTTTTGCGCAGGAACTACTGAATCTGCATAAATCCATGCAGAGCGCCGATGAACGCATACAGGAAATCGACCGGGGCCATAATGCGCGCTATTTCGTCTTTCTTATGCTGGCTTTTGTCGCGGGAGGTAAGCTTGCTAATGCCTCAAGATCGATGCGTGAAAAGGATAGTGTTCGTCCCCCATCCTGGCTGCTCATGATAATCCGATTCATACTTCGCAAATCAGCACTCGTACTTAGGGTATTGGTCATGGCGGCGTTGCTTCCCCTTATTCGGGTGCTCTTTCACTCGGGTAGACGCCTTGCCGCATGGCTGAACGCGCGCGTAGTCAGACGCGAAGAGAAGGATGAATCTTCGCAGGAACAAGGCTAGCTGATCTCTCACCGCCCCTGTATCCAACCGGTGCCGGGGGCAAATGACAGGTTCCCAGTTCTTTTGCGTGTTCGGGGAGGTTAACTGCCTGAACACCGGCCACCCCGCCAAAACATCCCTGCCCGGGCTGTCGTTATAATGTGCTTAATTGCATGTGACTTAACTACCCGTTTGCATTTTACTTGACCTTCGCCAACAAAATGCAACGAGGTTTACAGGCAGCTAAGAGCGATCAGCAGACATTTTCTCATCAAGCTTTGCAGCTTGGACAAGTTTGTCAGGTAAATCGGAGAAGGTACTTTTAATTGTAGATTGATCGATCTACAATTAATTCTCACTTCTGGAGGATTAAATGAAAGCATCTGTTGGTAGGCCCCGAGAATTCGACCCTGGAACATTTCTCAATACCGCGCTGGAATGCTTCTGGCAAAAAGGATATCGGGCAACATCAATGTCCGACCTCATGAAAGCCTCTGGTCTTGCAAGCGCAAGTATCTATAAGCTTTACCCTGATAAACGCACAATCTATCTCGCGGCCTTACAGCAATACATGGATGAAGGTGTTTCCAGAGCAGCAGAACGCGATGCGGAGTTATCTCCAGAAAAGGCATTGCGCGAAACGTTAGAATTTGTAGCGCTTTTATCATCTTCTCCTGATGGAGAAAAAGGTTGTTTTACCATTGCCGCGGCCAGTGAACTTCTACCGGGTGATGCAGAGATAAAAAGTAAGGTTCATCATAAATTCAATTCAATAATCAATCAGTTGGAGAAAATATTATGCAGAGGTCAGACGCAGCAGCTTTTTCGGTGCGATGAAAGCCCACGAACAATGGCAATAAGCATTTTTATGATGCTGGAAGGGATGCGAGTTTACGGGAAAATTCAGCCCGAAATTGACGAACTCAAAAGGTGTAACGAATTTATTGTCAGATCGGTGCTCTTAAACAGAAATGAAGATGGGAAAGGCTTCTCCAGACAGGCATCAACATGATGGAGGTGGGCACAATTGTTCGGCGTCAAAAAAGAAGAAATACAATGGTTGTGCTCGAATGTGAAAATGGCATGGCTTTATGTGGTTGGGTCGATAAGGGAAAGTTTTTCAAAAGACGCTTCCCATTGTCTCAGTTAAAGACATGTGTGCCTTACTCAAACTTCTGGCCTCTTACTTAAAGCGCCGGAATATCCTTTTCCGGTGCCTGATACTGACGTCCGCTCCTGGCACAGGCTGTGTATAAACTCGGTTTTTGCAGTATCTGGGGACTAACACTAGCCAGGGATGCATGATATTCCTGATATGGACCGTATTCGCGGTGATTTGTATGAAGAGGCAAAACGAGGCTTTGTGCTGGAAATTGAGTACTAATGACCTGTTATTAGGGGTTAAAGCGGCCATTGCCGCTAGTTGCATCGTTCTCGCAGCATAATGGCCAGTCCTTCGGTACCCCAGATGGACATCATTCTTTTCAGGTTATAAGCCAGTACATGCAGACTGATTTCTGTGCTGACGTTTTTAAACCTTTGCGTCAGGAAGTGAGTCGCTCCCATCCACATTTTAATTGTCCCGAACGGATGCTCTACCGTTTGCTTTCGCACGACAGCTGTTTGTGGCGATGCATTAAGCCTGGCTTGCATGTCTTCCATTTCTGCTTCATGAACCCAACGCCTTATCCGTCTTGGATCGCGTTTTGATGTGGTGCATCTTGACCGCTGACTGCAATCGCGACAGGCAATATTGTTAAAGTACATTTGCTGTTCTAAACCATCCTCAACCATCGTAAATCGGTTCTGAAGCTCGTTACCCATCGGGCAAATATAAATATCTTTTTCCTGGTCATATTTGAACAATGAACGATTGAAAAGACCTTTACGGTCAGCGCCAGAGGTATCGCCTTTTGGTACTAAGGCTACGGCACCTAAGTCCTGCGTTGCTTTAATATCTCCCCGGCTGTAATAACCTTTATCAGCCAGTACGGTAATATCCGCTTTGCCAACAGCGTTCTGCGCTAATTTTGTCACCGATGTTAGCTGCCCACGGTCTGGTGTATTCGTTACTTCATGCGCAACAATCAGGTGATATTTAGCATCAACAGCAGTCTGAACGTTATAACTAACCTGGCGGTTAACATTGTTTATCTTCATTAGCCGGGAATCAGGATCTGACAGTGACAGCTGCTTATCAGGGTGCTGCACAACATCATGCTGGATTTTCTTGAGTTCTTTCAGTCGTTTTTGGAGCCATGCCAGTTTTTCAGCGGTTGAACCTGCACCTTTATCGGGCTCCGCAGCCTTGTCAGCTTCATCGAGTTTATTCAGGTAAAGAGCGATACTTTGCTCAACCCTTTCGATGTGGCCTTTTGTTTTCTGGGGCGTGAAGTTGTTCGATTTGCTGTTTACCGCCTTGAACTTACTACCGTCAATGGCAACCACTACATCGGTGAACATCTGCATCTGCCGACACAGATCAATGAAAGCCCGACAAGCATTTTTGATGCCTTTACCATTGTTTTTTCTGAAGTCTGCAATGGTTTTAAAATCAGGCGTTAATCGTTCAAGTAACCACATTAATTCAACGTTGCGATGGGCTTCTTTTTCTAACCTGCGGTATGACTGAATTCGGTTGAGATATCCATAAATGTACAGCTTCAGCATGGTTGCGGGGTGATATCCAGGCCGCCCAGTTTGTTTTGCATTAACGCGCTCGAAGCCAAGTGCATCAAGTTGTAATTCATCAACAAAGACATCAATAACCCTGACAGCGTTGTCTTCTGTGACAAAATCATCAAGCACTTCAGGGAGCAACGTCACCTGATATCTGCCTTGGCCTTTAATATGATGAGTCATATCTGCGCCTGCAATATTTAATCGTATGATTATAATTTTATTAAATAAAGTATGCTGCTGCATGGGTTTATCAAGAATGGTTGATCATATTAAGCCACTGCTTAGACCAAAACGTGATCAGCAGTTTTCACACAGCCTGGGCACATAGCCGAAGTTTACCCTGCCAGGGTTTGCAAAGATATGTGAGTTAAACGGATGGATGCAACACATTGGTTTAACTAAGACATATTCTTTTCATGTTCGAGTAGCCACGCTTTACGCGCTATGCCTCCATCATATCCGGTGATGGCTCCATCTAGTCCGGTTAATCTGTGGCAGGGAATAACAATGGCGATCCGGTTTGCCCCGTGCGCAGCGGCAACTGCGCTTGCAGCATCAGGTTTGTTTAGCTGCAGCGCAATAGTCCGATAGCTGGAAGTTTGACCATAGGGCACAGCAAGCAGTGCCTGCCAGGCAGACCGTTGAATATCAGTCCCTATGAGATCGAGTAGCAGATCAAAATGCCGGCGTGTTCCGGCAAAATATTCGCTGATTTCTTTTTCTGCCTGCTGGGTATGGCGGTTTTCTCCTGCGACAATTCTGGCGTTCATTAAACACTGGATGTCGCTAAACTCGGTTTCTAACATGCTTCGATCGGTAAACTGCAGCAGGCACACGCCTCGTTCAGTCGCACAAACCAACATAGGCCCCAGCGTGGTAGTAAACCGATGAATGACAATGATCTGAGCGGGTTGAGTTGGAGCTGCGCCAGTGAGCCGCTTGTAGGTATAACCAAACCCGCTCAGAGATTCATAGCCATTATCCAGTGCGACATCCGTTGCCGTTCGTCCGCTTTTAAGCTCCTGAATAGCAATATTAACCCGCTGCATTCGCTGGAATGCCTGAAACGTGATGCCATGATGTTGCAGGAACCAGCGTCGCACCCGTTCCGGGCTGATTCCATGCTTACGAAGGTCTGCGTCGGCTATACGGATTTTGAGATCCTGCCTGACAAGTGCAAGCGCTTCTTCAACAAATAACGGCGCACTATGAGCATTTTCAGCTGGCCTGCAGACTTTACATGGACGATAGCCTGCCGCCAGGGCGGATTTTGCATCTTTATAGAATTCAACATTTTCACGCTTAGGCTTTCTCGCGCGGCACACCGAAATGCAGAATACGCCGGTCGTTATGACGCCAGCAAAAAATACCCCCGTATACTCTGAAGCGCGTTCAAGTAATGCCTGATACCAGACATCGCACAATTCATCATCGGCTACTTTCATTAACAAAAAGTCCTTCAAACGTCTGATGGGACCGAATCGTTTTCAGCAAATCATTTAGCGTTGACTGAAGAGCCGAATGAACAAAGTTACCCATAGATATGCGGCTTACTCCTGCCCGTTTCAGCCTGCTAAATGGCGGAAGGTCTGGCATGCACATGACATTCAGGGGCAGCCCAATGGCATCAGCAATAAGACTGATGTCTTGCTCTGACGTCAAACCGGGAACGAAAAGGCCATCAGCACCTGCGTCTTTATAAAGCTGACCGCGTTTTAATGTCTCCTGGAACGCTCTTTCATGGCCAAGCAGGTATGTATCCGTCCGAACGTTCAGAAAAAGATCATAACCCTCACATTTGAGTGCATCGCATACAGCTCTTAGCGTACAGGAGAAATCAGAAGCATCATCAAGCTGACGGACGTGATTAACCACTCGACTGTCTTCAAGGTTTACCCCGGATACGCCGAGAAGTGCAAGGCGTTTGAGATGAGTTGTAATCTCTTCAGCTGAATCACCATATCCGGCTTCCATATCAACGCTTAATGGCAGGTTACTGACGGACCGAATGCGGGTGACAATATAAAGTAATTCATCAAACGGCATACTCTGACCGTCTTCATATCCTAATGTGGCTGCAATGGCTGCGCTGGACGTGCCCAGAGCTTGATAATCAGCATTCTGCGCTGAGATAGCACTGACGGCATCCCATACATTCGCGACAAGTAAGGGCTCATTTTGGCTGTGGAGTTCTGCGAAATTCATATTCATATCCTCTCAATCCGGTTGAAGATGAATCTAAGCAGTCAGGAAAAATGACACAACCGAAATTCAGACGACCATTTTTTAGCAAAGTTGGGGCAAGTAAGTTTTCCAGGCGGGACTGACCTGTTCGTCACTTTCCAAGCCTGCTCCTGGCGCTCAACTGACCTAAGCCAAGTATAAGGTCAGCCGGGAGCGAACTGCAGACGATTATTGATGACTACCAAGTGTTTTCATCATCTGAAACATAACATCCCAGTTGTGAATCTGAAGGATTGTGGTTATAAAAACAGCAATGTAACCCATTCAATGAATACATAAATCAGGAGACATTTTGCCGATAATTACTTCTCGACTGCATCTTCGTCCCGTAATCAACTCAGACGGAAATGACCTTTTCAGAATTTATGGCGATCCTGCCACAAATACGTTTAATCCTGCAGGACCGTATCCTGATATTGATTATGCCCACGATGTATTGGTTCGATGGCTTAAACACTGGGAAGATTACGGTTTCGGAAACTGGGCTATCTCGCTAAAGGATAATCCCGAAAGGATTATCGGTTTTGGCGGACTAAACATCCGCAGTTATGCCGATATTACTATCAATAACCTGGGATATCGCTTCTCCACTGAGTCCTGGGGAAAAGGCCTGGCGACAGAGTTTGCTAACTATGCAGTCAGCTATGGGTTTAATGAACTGGAACTGCCAGATATTTCTGCCATAGTAAGAGCAAATCATCTGGCATCGCAGAAAGTCCTAACGAAAGCCGGACTCAGGTATGTCCGGGACATTCATGATGTTAGAAATTCGCCAGCCAGTATGCTGTTTACATTGACCCACGCCGATTGGGATAAACAATTATGTTGATTTACAACGTATACGGACGACACATTGGGATTAAGCGCGAAGGTGATCGCTGGCTGATATTTCGTGCAGACCTGACTGAGCGAAAATTTTCCCGGCTTTACGATATTGCTATTCCGGACGGTATGCCGGAAGACGAAATCATTGGCTGGCTGGGGGATATTTTCCATGAAGCAGCAACAGCGCGTCATCCTGATGTGAAACGTGTTGAATAGTCATCCGTCAGGCTCACACCCTCATTACAACCGATTTCCTATGAGTCCTTCAACTTCCGCTCCTGGCACAGGCTGTGTGAAAACTGTGACCTAAAACTTAAGTGCGCGCATCTACGCAAAATCTGGAATTAATCGACAGGTTAGTTGAGCCGAATTTTACGTATGATCGCTATTTTCAACCCTGTTTTACGCAGATTAAGCGACCAAAACAGTTTTCACACAGCCTGTGCACGAGGCTGCCTCTGGCAAGACTCAAGGGACCGCTGCGAGCGATCTGCGGACGTCAAAAAGATAGCTACAGGGATGTTCTCTACATTAAACATAATAACCCAGCGCCAAACCGATCATTGAGTACACCTATTGCCGCAATAGTTAGCACGATCACAATACCAGAATTTATTGTTAATAATGCAATAGTAACCATGGTTATCATTATCTCATCGAAAGCAAACACGCTTTCAACCATACAAACCAAGGATAATGACCATGAAAACTATCAAAGCTATGTCTATCGCCGCCGTTGCCGCTCTTTCACTAATGTCAGCAGCCAGCTTCGCGCAGAGCGTTACCGCAACGTCCCTGACTATGGACGGTGCCGAGGCCAAACCGCCGCGCAGGCCCAGCAGCAGGGCGCGCAGTACAAAATCATTGAGGCCAGCAACGGCAACGTCGTTCACATGACCGCTGAGCTGTACAAATAACGGATGGTCGCAAAAGGAAGTGCCAGAAAAGGTCGCCCACGGGCGGCCTTTTTTGTATCTGAACTGTTATACAGGCAAATTGAAAAGAACATCCCAGCAGCGAACCTAAGCAGTGCCTTCGACTGGCGTTCCCTGGTGAAAAATCAGAGTCCAGTGTCCTTTATCCGAATACAGCCAGCAGGAAGAACGCAATGCAGGACGACTGCCGTCAGCATAAGACGTCCGGTAGTGAAGTATGGCGCAGCCTTCACACATTTCGGTGAGTCGGAAATTACTGCTGATAATAGGCGATGCAGTTTTCTCGTTTAATAGCGACGTGATCGTCTCTGAGCGGTCAACTATCACGCCTGAACGTGTGATTTCTAGGAATTCAGGGTGGAGAAGCCGCTCAAGCCACTCCCGGTCGTTTCGCCTGTCATCGTGAAGGCTGCATTCCAGCAACCTGAGCTTTTCCAGAAGCATTCTGCTTATCCTCAAGTGATCCTACCGGATGCTATCTTCTAACATAAAAGTGCTTCACTGAACCGCTGCAGGCTCTCAGCGTGGTTGCAACTTAGAGGCAGTTTTGAGCGAGGAGTGGACATTAAGAACGGAGGAGAAAAGTGTGAAGAGCAAAAAATGCTTATTTTTATTGCCTCGAGCGCTTGGTCAACGAATGATACGGTTTGTAAGCAAACAAAATACTGATAGTGTTAGCTCAAATTTTATCTACGTGTGGATGTATTAAAGCCCCTAAAGTTGAGGATATGGAAATATATATTCAAAGCAGACGCTGCTCGCACCTCCATTAAGTACTGGTGATACGATTGGTTTCTTTTCACCATCATCTCCCGTAACCATGACGGCACCTAACCGCTTTAATCGCGCTAAATACTTCCTTGAAAAAAAAGGTTTCAGACTGAAGGCAGGTAATCTCACCGGACTGTCAGATTACTATCGCTCAGGGACTATTAAAGAGAGAGCAGACGAACTTAATGCGCTCATTCGTGACCCTGAAGTAAGCTGTATTATGTCCACTATTGGTGGAAGTAACAGCAATTCGCTTTTGCCATATCTTGACTATCAAACGCTTCGTGAGAATCCAAAAATAATCATCGGCTACTCTGATGCTACTGCACTGCTTGCAGGTATCTACGCCAGAACAGGGCTGGTTACATTTTACGGACCCGCACTGGTGGCTTCGTTTGGTGAATTTCCTCCTTTAGTTAATGAGACCTACCAGTCGTTCTGCGAATTACTGATGCAGCCTCGTTCAGGCCCCTATCATTATCGTCTGCCAAAAAAATGGACTGATGAACGTCTGAACTGGGACAACGCTGAGCCAGTCAGACCCAAAATACTTTACGAGAACAACTGTCGATTTTTAGGCGCCGGCATCATTGAAGGGCGAGTGATAGGTGGTAACTTAAACACGCTTTCAGGAATTATGGGCAGTCAATGGATGCCTGAAATCCAGGAAGGCGATATCTTGTTCATAGAAGACAGTCTGAAGGATATTGCTACAGTGGAACGCTCTTTCTCTATGTTAAAACTTAACGGCATACTGGACAAAGTGAGCGCAATAATTTTAGGAAAACATGAGCTTTTTGATAGCTCAAATACCGGACGTCAGCCTGCAGAGGTTTTACAGGAGGTTTTGGAAAATAAGCCTTTACCGCTCATAGACGGGTTTGACTGTTGTCATACACATCCAATGCTTACTTTACCTCTGGGTGTTCCATTAAGCATTGATTTCGATAAGTGTACTGTCGCAATAACAGGTAAATATTTGAGCTGAACTATTTTGAAGCTAATTGACCAGCTCCCCGATGATTGACACCGACTGTTGTTAGCTACTTCCGCTATTGGCACACAGCTGCCGGTCACGGAATGCCATGTCTCCCCCCTCAGCATCAGTGGCAATTTTTTGTTGGCGATGGTCAAGTAAAATGCAAACGGGTAGCCAAGTGGATGCAAATAACCATAATGCGGATATTTCTTTTCAGAAGCTCTGTAACGTCTGCACTGTGTCGCGATTTATTCAGTGACCTGGTCAAGGTTGTTGCGGCATCCTCACCGGAAAGCTCTCTGTCCGTTGCCATAGCGGTTTGCATTGGATGCGCAATATCCATTTGGGTGCAGGCAACTTTAACGGGTATACCCGACGCCGTAATCATGCTGGCATCACAGGCTGGATCGCAGCTGGCGATACGCCGCAGAATATGGAGCGTTTCCCCATAGTAAAAATGTTCCCGTTTCTCACGGATGCTTGGCAACGACCGGAGTCGGCTGCAGGCGGCCAGACATATCAGGCCATCTGCTATTAATCGCGCTGGGCGGGGAATGCAGGAATATTCTCTTCTGCGTCTTTTCGCGTAGCATCCCATGACCACCATCCCCCCACCCCGTACTCCTTATTGTACCCTTCAGTTTTCACCGCACGTCGCGCACGGTATTCATCCGTATTCATGCCAAACACTTCCATGGGTACGGACTCTTTGCCATCCACATCCGTCAGGACAAAATCCGGCAAGGTGTCTTCCTCAGCATCAAAGCGTAGGGGTTTGATAAAGCTTCGTTCCTCTTCACACAGGCGGGCTTCGATAATCGCCTCATAACCAGAGTCCACCGGAATAAAGCGCGGTGTCACGCGCATCAGCGCGATCCCAATGACCTCGGCTTCCGTGATGGGAACATTGCGACCGTTTATCCTTTCATAACGACGCGTGGGTGGCTCCGTTTCAACAATAGCGACCACTTTATGGCCCGCCTTCCAGGCACTGAGTTCGTTTCCAAAGCTGCGCTCGCAGGCTCTGAAGACATTGGGGGACACATTAAGCTTCGGGAATCCCAGCGGGCTGGAAAGGATCAGGTGCCCTGCCTGCATCTCGGCATAACCCTGCTCTGCATCTGCTTTGAGCAGTGCGATGGCCAGCATACGTTTTTGATTGTCCTTAGAATAACTGACCCTTTGCTGGTTAGCCTCTTTCTGAGCCCCCTCACCCACAGCGCTGACGAGCAGCACGTCGGCAAGCGTCAGCCTGCTGATGCGTATGTTCTGCGCCATGCCGTTGATCCGGCTGGCCAGCCACAGCGCATTGCGCTGGCGGTTCTTCACGTACTGCGGTTTCCAGGTGTTGATTTCAGCCTGCTGCCAGATAAAGTGCCCCAGCCCCAGCAGGCTCATGGAAGGTTTGGATTTACCCGTGCGCGGGTGTCTGGCCGGGTTTACGTCAGATGCGGCTTTGTCGGTACCGGTTTGCCGCGAAAGCCCGACCGGCAGCGTGATGCTGAAGGTACCGTCATCATTGACCCTGACGACGCTTGATGAATAGGCACCTGCCGACGTGTCATCGGGCCAGACCGAGTAAAAGCGACAGTCATGCCGGTGCTGGCCGCCGCTGTGTTTCCAGCCTGAAAGGCTGAAGCGGTCAGAATCTTTCAGGTAGCGAACAACCAGCCTGCGAAGGGTCAAATCATCTGGCTTGCCTTTGCAGAGGCAGGTCACTCTGGCCTCCACTTTATTCGCGTACGCATCCCCAAGCTTCTTGCGCCAGTCGCTGTCGTAATCGAGCTGCTCATGAGGCTGAAAAATTCCACCCTGAAGCAACCCGGTTATCTGCGCACTGAACGTTGTTCCTTTTCCCATCTCATCCTCCTTCAATAACGCTCTGATAAGGTTAACCTGTTTTATGTTTTAAGTGGGCCAGACGCAAACGATAATGCTCAGGCAGACCGCATGACTACCCCACCACCGTCACGTTGCCTGTCGCCATCAGACCGCAGCCGTCAGGCCCGAAACGCAGCCCTTCGCGGTTCGGCGAAGCTTGCCGGTTTACCGGTTAGCGCAGTCGGGCTGACGACCTGGCCTGCCGGGGAGCCGGAGGGGGCCAACCATCCCATTTGTTTAAACACGCTCATCACGCAATGCTCACAAAAAAACACGCAAAAACCGGGTAAACAGACCACCTGCCACATTCCCTCAACCTCTCAAGGGTCCGTGCTGCCGGTTAAGCTAACCACTAAAAAGAGCGCATGCTCTCTATAGTGGATAGAGACTCAACAGACTACAGAACGGCGTACGGAAACGGCCGGTGCGTCAGCACCGGGCACTCCCAGGCCCGCAGGGCCGCCTGCCTTTCCGGCGCGCTCGCAGGCAGCGACGGAGCCAGACCCGGCCCGCCGCCTTACAGTCCGATGTTCTCATCCAGTTCGGCGAGATAATGCATCTCCGCCAGGTTCACCAGTGACGCAAACGTCTCCTCCCCGCAGGTGATCTCCTCCTGATCACACAGGTGCATCAGGTTGGCAATCAGATCCTGCACCGCCGTAAACGCATCATCGCCCCGGCCATCGAGCCCGACGCGTCGGGCAAAGATCCAGAGCGCTTCAGCGGCGACCGTGGCCCGGTCGGTGTTGCCCCAGATGAGCGCCGGACGTTCGGTGCCTTCCGCCATTGCGGCAATTTGCTCGATGACGTCCATGCGCACCGGCTCGCGGGTATCGGTCAGGACGGGGTTTGTCTCGTTATCCAGTGGTAAGGTTTGCGCTGTAGACATGTTGATCTTCTCCTGGGTGATCGATGTTCCGTGAGGCCCCGGCTTCTTCGTGGAAATCAGGGGCTGAGAATAGCAGGGCTTACACCCTGCTTTTTTCTGTGGTTTATTCGGGCTTGTAAGCCACCAGGCGCACCACGCTTACCCCCGTTCCCGCAAACATGTCCTTGTGAATGCCCGACCAGCTACAGCTCCAGTCCTTGAGCACATCTTTAAACAACAGGCCCGCAGGCAGGATAGCGGCCAGTCGCCCGCCGGGTTTCACCAGTTCAGCCGCCGCGTTTAAATGCGCCAGGGCGCGGCCTTCGCTGTAGGGTGGATTCATCACCACCACGTCAAAGCGCTCGCGAGTCTCCTGCGCCCACTGCAAAAAGTCCCCTTCGATCACGTTAAAACCTTTGGCTTCCAGCACGCGGCAGTGCAGCGGCGAAATCTCCACGCAGGTGGTCTGCGCCATCGGCATCAGGTCAGCAAGTCCGCCCATGCCCGCGCTCGGCTCCAGGCACTTGTCCTCCGCCTGAATAGCCACTTCATCGAGCAGCAGTGAGGCTAGCACCCCGGGCGTCGGGTAAAACTGGTGTGTTTTCTGGTCCGGCAGCGCCCCGCTGAGCTGAATATCCTGAATCGCCGTGGTCGGGTCGTAATCGAACTCATACCAGGTCAGCGCATTGATGTTTTTCTTCACGCCGCCCAGGCTCAACAGCACCTTTTCCGCTTCTGCACGCGCGGCCTTGTCTCCCTCCCGGTACCCTTTAAAGCGGCGGTTAAACGGATTTGTCGTAATGGGTTCGCGCGGTTCGTCCCAGCGGTTAGGCTGAAATGTCGTGGTGCGCTCGATCTCCAGCTCGCTCAGCTCAGACAACACAGAAAACGGCAGCAGGTTGGATTGCAGGGCAAAGCTTTTTGCCTTCGTGCGTGGCTTCTGGCGGTGCTCCGCCGGAATGGCCGCCGGATGCAGGAAGGCCAGAATGTCATTAAGACGCCAGGCCATATCCGGGTGAATTTCGAGATGCGCAGTGCCTTTCAGGAAAGCTTTGACGCGCAGCGCACCGCCATCGAGCGTGAGCCACTCCCCGGCGCGTTGGCGTGCAATCTGCAAAATTTTGTCGGTGGTGCGGTAGCTGGTGGGATCGCGGCCCATGAATTTGGCGATCACCTGGCGCAAATCGTCAATATATCCGGTGCGCTGGTAGTTATTGCCGCCCCACTCGTCATAGACGCGCGCCATGATCATGCGCTTGCCGAAGCCTTCCGGGCGGTTGGTGACGTGCTCCCCTGACAGGTTGCGAAAGATGCCGTCCACGCGCTCGGAGAAAAACTTCTCACGCGAAAACAGCAGCCCGGAGAGCGTGGAACGCACGGTTGCCTCCTCAAAGTCCGGCGCTTTCATCTCGCGGATCTGCTCGTTCCATTCATTGCGGCGATCGTTGGGCATGTACTCGTACACGTCCGTCAGGTTTAGCGCCTCCTGCCAGTACGCCGCATTCAGCGACGCGACTGCACCCGTGACGTTAAACACCTCCCCCACGGAGAAACCGTAGCCGCCCCGGCGGCCGCTCAGATTCCCGCTGATAAAATGCGCCACCGCAGGCGTATTCTCATGGCTTGTCACTGCGCCTGCGATTTCCCCGATGATGGCGCGCGTGTGCTGATAACGCCCCAGCAGGGAATCCACCAGATCGGACTCGACCGGGGCAAAGAACCCTTCCCCCAGCACCTCACCCGCCTGGCTTAAATCGCCATGGCCTCTAAAAACCGATGATTCTTTAGATTCTGAAGCCGTGAAGTTGATGTTCTGCTGTGACATGTTGTTTCTCCTGTTTGCGTTTAAGTGATGTTTCTCTGAGTTCCTCGCCGTGGGGGCAGAACTGGCGCGCGGGTATCAGGCAGAACGCAGGGGAAAACGACAAAGCCGCAGCCCGCAGGGACCGGGTGCAGACGTTTAGCCAGGCGACCCTTGCGTGAGGCCGCCCGGGTGAAAGGTTTCTGCACGGCGAAGGGGCTCAAGAGAACGAAACAGGAAGGCCGGTAGTGAACATGCAACAGCACCGGACGGCGGATTTATGCCGGTCCGGTCCTCAGCGGCCACGGATGTTGTGGCCAGTGAACGCGCTGGCGGTCAGCCAGCTGCAGGGGTTGGCTTGGGCGTTGCCATCAGACCCCAACCGTCTGGCCCGAAACGCCCCCCTCGCGGTTCGGCGGAGCTTACCGGCCTGACGGTTAGCGTAGTCGGACTGACGACCCGGCTCGCCGGGGAGCCGAAGGGGCCATGTAATATAGACAATCAGCTCTGAAGTAAGCTGCAAAATGCCATCGCAGAAGCCCTTATACTGATAAGGGAGGAATTAAAACTCCGTAACGGGACTTAATCTTGGGCAATTGGGGTAGGTAACCGGGGGTGGGGAACGTTATTTTTCTCAGCAGCACAGAGGCGGCTTTATAAATTTCAGAGAACGTAATATGTATTAACAACAACATGTGGTGCAGCGTTCTATTGAAGCAGACTACGGTAAAGTAGCCTGTTATAAACTCTTACCAGGTGGGATTTAAAAACCAGACTCAAGTTTCAGTAGTCTTCTGGTAGCGTCTTCAGCAGACACAGCAGTTGTTACTCGAATATTATGTTTGTCTCCAGCATCATTCAGAGCATTGACATAAGCGTCGATGGCCTTTATTTGAATTTTGCTGTAAGAAGCATCATCATTGGCGGGGCGGTACACAATCAGCTCATGATGATTTCTTGGAGCCATACTGCCTTCATTCTCTTTCACGGTGAGAAGGTCTAATAACCGAGATTTATTGATGTCAAAATGATATGAAATACCGCTCCCCGGAATAAGCTTTCCGGTGTTCACCGCGATGTTTGGGCTTAGGAAAAAAACCCTTAAATCTCTCGAAGAATTACGTGTCGAAAACCTTGCACGAAAGTATTTATCGAGCCAAGGGGAATTAGCCACGACAGTATCTCTAAATTTATTTGCCCAGCTGTCATTTTTATAATTATCTTTTTCTACAGGCGCATCAAAATCCAGGGCGGAAAGGCTCGCTGACATTGAAACGGCTTGCCTTAACACACCAATAATATCTGACGACAATGCCGATCGGGGCTCTCCCAGTTCTAATCCACTAAATGGGCGAACCCAGTCCGCGAACGTCTGACGAGTATCTAAATGGAACTGGAGACTATCGATCGCGGTTTTGATTAGATCCATAAAAGGATCAGACTTCTCCGCGTACATGGCTTTTGCTTTTTCCGCTCTCAGTGCTGAACGTACCATTGCGGTGCCGTCATATCCTAATGCAGCAACAGCGATAGTAATTCGCTCGCCAGAGGCCATCATCGGCTCAAGATAGACGGGAACCCATTTTGCTTGATAGTTTGGTAAATCAGGTAATTGTCCCAGAAGCCCATCGAAATTAATCATTTAAATCCAATGCCCCCTGTTCAGGATTTAGTTTACGGTAAAGCTCGCTGCCTAACCTGTTGATGCGTGCAGTCAAAAATCCGGACAGCGTCTTTCTGTATCCAGGCTCAATATATTCTGGGAATGCATCGGGGCTGTATATCGTGCTGAACCCTTCAAACTGCGCGGAAAAATTTATCATTTCCTGCGCTTTAGACTCACGAACTAAGCTTGATTCTTCACATCCATTGCTGACAACATCGAGCAACTGGTTGCAGTAATAATCATCCGTCCAGTCACCTGAACCCATGCCCTCTGGAATGGCCAAACCATGGTCAATGAGGATAAAACCATTGCCATCAAAGAGCAGATTCTCGTTACCCCGATCAGGATTTGCTATCCATTCATCAAAGCATGCGGCTTTAACCAGACCAGGCCATTGTTCTAACTTAACAAGGATAGCCTGATCACTAAATACAGCTACTTGCTGCAGGTTGGGATGGCCAAGGTCAATACTGCCAAAATACCAAGCGCCGCCGTGATCCAGGAGGAGTACTGGCTCAGGAATAGGTAAACCGATTTCTCTACCTATGCATGCGCAAATCAGTTCAACGGCGAGTTCCCGATCGGGAATCCGTTTTGCGATAACCGTGAACTCTCCACCGTCAGTTAACGCAGTGCCTCTGACAGGTAAGCGTGATCCGATTCCCAACGATTTGAAACCCGGCAATAACCGCCCTATTCTCAATCGCACCATAGTCCCAGAAAATTTTCATTTTTTATGATTTTATCTGAGAATCAGAAAATTACTGAACTGGTGATTTGAACAGTCACACAATGACTGTATATAAACACAGTCATATTGACAAGCCATCATTAAGATACTTCTCTATCACATCTTTAACGGTCGACAGCATTGCAGAGGGTAATCGGTCACCTTACCTTCGGATACCACTGTCTTGAGTGTTCGACTTTTGTAATCAGACCCTAGCCCGAGGCCCGAAACGCCTCCCCTCGCGGTTCGGCGGAGCTTAGCGGCATGCCGGTTAGCGTAGTCGGGCTGACGACCCGGTTCACCGGGGAGCCGAAGGGGGCCATCAGGCTGTTAATGCGTTTGCCCTTAAGGGACAGGTACAGTTCCCTCACAGCAGGTGTATAAACAGCCTCAGGCAGCTGTGATGCAAGAGAGTATGGCTGCATAACCGGGAGAGAAAATACTGGCGAAGGGGAATGACCGGTGCGTCAGCACCGGGCTTCTCCCGGCACGCAGTGCCGCCCGCCGTTCTGCGCGCTAAAAGGAGGCGGAGTGGCCCCCGCCCTGCTGGAATAATCAGGCGATGGTTCAGCCGTTAAGGTGCCCACGCTCCGCCAGCGATAGCGTCTCGTTACCTGCCACGATAATGTGATCGATAACCCTCACTGCCACCAGTTCAAGCGCCGTTTTGAGCCGTCCCGTAATAGTGATATCTGCTCTGGACGGCTCTGGCGTGAATGACGGGTGATTGTGGCTCAGAATCACAGCGGCGGCATTAAGCTGAAGCGCCCGGCGAACAACTTCGCGAGGATGGATTTCAACACTCGCAATGGATCCTTCAAAAATCTCCTCGTAGGCCAGCATCTGATGCTGGTTATTCAGAAATGCCACCGCAAATACTTCACGGCAGCGTCCCGCAAGCTTCGCCCGGAAAAACTCCCCTGACACTGCAGATGAGTCAAAGGTCGTGCCTGTGGGATAGCGATAATCAATCGCCAGTACTGCCTCAGCCAGGATCTGGCTGTCCGTTGCCATCACGTAATTCCCCTGCGTGTCGCGCACGTGAAGACGGCTGAAAAAGCGCAGGTTATCACTACTGTGTTGTGATGATGATTCTTTAGATTCTGAAGCCGGGGTGTTGACGTTCTGCTGTGACATGTTGTTTCTCCTGTTTGCGTTTAAGTGATGTTTCTCTGAGTTCCTCGCCGTGTGAGCAGAACAGGCGCGCGGGCATCGGGCAGAACGCAGGGGGAAACGGCAAAGCCGCAGCCCAACGGGACCGGGTGCAGACGTTTAGCAAGGCGACCCTTGCGCGGTGCCGCCCGTGTGGCAGGTTTTTGCACGGCGAAGGGGCTCAAAGGACAACAGGTGATGAACCGGGCACAGCCCCGGACGGCGGCTATATGCGGGTCCGGTCCTTAGCGGCCGCCGAGTCTGGTGGACAGTGAGCGCGCTGGCGCGAGCCAGCTGCAGGTGTTGGATGTTGGATGTTGGATGTTTGCCATCAGACCCCAGCCGTGAGGCCCGAAACGCCGCATCTGGCGGTTCGGCGAAACTTGCCGGCCTGGCCGGTTAGCGCAGTAGGGCTGACGACACGGCCCTCCGGGGAGTCGGAGGGGGCGTATGTGACTTCAGTCGGAATGACACCCGACCATAAGCGTGCGTAGCAGAGTAAAACCAATAATTACCGATGGTAAGCAGCAAAGAACGGCCTTGATCAGTCATTTAGGTACTTAGTATTTCCTTCACAAAATTCGCACCCAACCAGAGCACTCATTTCAGAGACTGATGTCGAGCGTCCGCCACAATAGTTGCAGGTACTGAGTGATTCGTGAAGTACAAGGCAGTCCGTGCACAGATAGCTACCACCATACTCACATACCGTCTCATACCCGTCACAGTCACAACAGCTTGCCGGGAGACCCGAATGACTGAAATCTTCAAGTTTGCCATCCCACTCATTAAGCAAATCGTGAAGGGAAGAGGAATGGTTACAGTTATCGCAATTAAAATCCTTTTCGCCGGAACCGTTCAGATTCTGTCTGGCCTGGCATACAGGACATGTGACTTCAATAAATGGATCTGCTTTGAAACCGCAAACCAAGCAATTTGTCTGGTGAAGAGTATTCCCACTTTCCTCATTAAATAAATTGTCAAAGGCAGCTTTTTTGCTGCAGACAGTACAGGTTGTGATACTGAACCCCTGCTTACTCTTCTCATCGATTGTAGGCTTCAGATAACGAAACTTTGCATCTGAATAAAATACCGAACTCCTGACCATCAGGTCCTCATCTGAGGCCAGCTTTGAGTTAAGTGGTCCACCAAAAATGTTGTTCCATTGATCGCGCATAAAACGATTTAACGCAAACCAAGCATCAGCCTGTTCATCAAGAATGGCCTTTACTTGAGTATCGGTGAATTCAGAATGATAGAAATGAACCACTCGGTTGCGGTGGTCTTTAACTTTTTTGAATACGGCAATAGTTTCTTTCGGCAAGGGGCGTTCGAGGACATCCCCCAGCCGCTGGCAGGTTTCATCGTATGTCACCGACTGGAAATCACCGGCAAGGTATTTTGACCGCTCAATTCTCCGTCCTGAACACACAAGGCTCCAGTGTTCATGTATCAGAGGCACTTTCAGCATGATCTCTACTGCTGTCCAGAAACTGACAATCGAAAATTTTGGTTTAGAATCTTCCAGCTCTGCTCGTGCTTTATCCAGAAACTCCAGACCATTGTTGATCAGAGCCTGGACCTCTTTAGGTACAAATGGCTCTTCATTGTTATCAAATATGAATTTCCTGTTTTTCATTGAGTTAGTAACCTTTTTAAACATCTGGCGCGGATTATAAATATTCAGCTTAACCGTAGCATTCAATTTAGAAACGTTACATGGGGACGATGGGCCGGTCTTACTGGAATAATTACATTGACTCACCACTGATAAGCACAAAATAGCGGTGTCGCTGTTCCAGCATATACTCGCACGCCCGTTCGCTTATCCAGGGGCGCGCCGCCTCTTCGATATACAGGTTATAGGAGCAGCACTCCGCTTCGGTCATCACGTATCCGGTAAAGGTCACATATCCGGCGCGGAGCGGGTTTTTGAGGTTTTCCGCCAGTCGTTGTTGTAAGTTCATCTCTGTCTCCTTACTGACCCGGCAGCCCACCGCCGGGCCTGCTGATTACCCTTCCAGGCGTGAAAACGGCCAGTTCCTGAACGGACAAGGCCAGCTCAAACATCGCCGGGGTATTGATAAAGCCGCTGTCGATCATCTGGTGCGTCAGCAGCCCCGCTTCAGCAACCTGCCCCGCCCACTGCAGGATTAACCCGTCATCCACGTAGTCAGAGGTGACTATTTCAATCAGAACGTTCTCCAGCTCTGCAAGGCGCAGATGCTGCGTACGGCGTACTCTGAGCAGTTCGATTCTCAGATTGTTAAACCATGTCCCGGCGGTTGAAGCGGTCTGGCTGTTTTCTGTATTCATGCTGGTTCTCCTGTGTCGATTTCCTGAAATCATGTCCCGGTCGGCGTGGCGCGGCAGAGGGCAAAGGAGCAATGACAGGTGGGCAGCGCAAGGGCGCCACCGGCGTGCACTTCACCCTTGTGCTGACCGAATGGCGGTGATGCGAAAAGCCCTCCGCGCAGGACGTCCGGGAAGGTCTGGAAACAACGAGGGATGAGCATGAACACAACGAAACAGTACACTTGGCCTCTGGCCTCAGAGGTCTCAGGCGACCGGTGAGGGCAGCGGCGACAGCCGGCTGCAGTAGTTGACCGTCGCCATCAGACCCCAGCCTTAAGGCCCAAAACGCCGCATATCGCGGTTCGGCGAAGCTTAGCGGCTTGACCGGTTAGCGTAGTTGGGCTGACGACCCGGTATGCCGGGGAGCCAAGGGTGGTCATGTTTTTGGGAGATTTTTTGAGGTTATATGTCTTATCTGTACGCCCTGAAAGATTTGCGCTAATAACAGCTGAATAAATTACAGCAATCGCTTAAAGACGCTTCCGAAAATTGATAATTTTTATCTGTTCTTCCCCAGGTGGGGCCATAAGTCACTCAGGAAACTGTCTATGAGCAATAAGGATTCTTCACTTTTCTATTTTGCAACCATCGATCGCCCTTACTTCCTTAACAAACACAATTTCTATGTTTCTGAGGCCAGAAAACGGATATATGCGCAATTTAGCGATTCCAATCTTGAAGCTGCAGCAAAACAGAAAGAGCAGGAATACCATGATGAGGCCGGTAAGCGCTTTAACCCCGATTATGACGATGAAGGAACAGTCTACGAGGATGCTTATCAGGAAGGCGTATCGCTCTGGCTTGCTCTGAGTGAAATGAAAAATGCGATTTCCCTTGGCCTGACGGCAGGAATGTTCCATCAGTTTGATAAGGAACTGCGGGAAAAGTGTATTCTTGAATTCAGCCACTGGCTCGATCATAAAACCATTAAATCAATGATCTGGGATATTGGCTTCCCAAGGCTAATTGAAATGCTTGAATGGATTGGAATGGACATAACCGATAAGCCGTATTACAAAACAATCGATGCCTGTCGTCAGGTCGTTAATGTCTACAAGCACGGTGATGGTCATGCCCACCGGGAGCTTTCTGCTACACATCCTGAGTATTATCACGATATATCCACTCCAGGAGGATACCGTTTTCGCTTACGTCATGAGCAGCTGGAGGTCAGTGAGACTCAGTTCATGGAGTTCGCAAATGCCATTACAGCTTTCTGGAATGACATCCCAGTACACTGCATGCGATCAGCTATTCGTAACGAACCCGAATGGATAAATAGCGAATATCTCAGGCATGAGAAGAAAGCGAGTAAACTCCAAGATTAGGACTTCTTTCGATGGCAAGCCGCAATTCCGTTATATCGACGCTCCATGCAATAGCCGATTTGCGGGATTGCCTCAGCCTGCCTGGCATTCACAGGCTGGGATTTAAGATTACATGTTATTAGACTGTTCGCCCTCGTCTTAACCCCCTGACCTACCCCATATACCCGTTACTGACCCTGACCCCGAATATGATCCAGGCATAATCAGGAATAACCGGAGTGCGGGAAACAGGCTGAACGCAGGGGAAACGGCCTGGCCACAGCCCAACGGGACCGGGTGCAGACATTTAGTTAGCGACCGTTTCGTTAGGACGCCCGTGTGGCAGGTTTCAGCACGGCAGAGGACGTCGGGAAACGAAACAGAACAGCAGGCGATGAACAGGGAACGGCCCCGGACGGCACGACTTATCGTCGGTCCGGCCCTCAGCGGCCACAGCCTTTTATGGCCAGTGAACGCGTTGACGCCAGACAGCTGCAGGTGTTGAATCTGACGTTGCCATCAGCCCTCAGCCGCAGGCCCGGAATGCCACGCGGTTCGGCGAAGCTTACCGGCGTTGCCGGTTAGCGCAGTCGGGCTGACGACCCGGCCAGCCGGGGAGCCTTAGGGGGCCATGAGTGAAGGACAGTTCATCCTGATTAACAACATGAGGACGCCACTGCAGGAGCCGCTATCCTTTAAGGAGGAGGAACAAGACATGTGTGGACGATTTGCGCAGTACCAGAGCCGGGACGTTTACTTTGATGAGCTTGGCATCGCCGAAAGCGACTATGTTCACGACCCGGAACCTATCGGGCGTTACAACGTCGCACCCGGCACCAGTGTGCTGTTGCTGAACCAGCGCGACGGCGAGCTGAAACTCGACCCTGTGTACTGGGGTTATGGCCCTGAATGGTGGGATAAACAGCCGCTGATTAACGCAAGAAGTGAAACCGCCGCCTCCAGCCGGATGTTTAAGCCGCTGTGGAACCACGGCCGTGCCGTGGTCTTTGCCGATGCATGGTATGAGTGGAAACGAAGCGGTGAATTAAAGCAGCCCTACTGTATCTACCAAAAAAACCACGAACCAATGTTCTTCGCGGCGATCGGCAAAGCCCCCTATGACGACTCGCACGGGCACGAGGGTTTCCTGATCGTCACTGCTGCGAGCAACAAAGGCATGGTAGACATTCACGACCGCAGGCCGCTTGTACTGAAGGCGTCAGCCGTCAATGAGTGGCTGAGTGAAGACACTTCACCGGAACGTGCGGAAAAAATAGCGAAGGAAGCTTCACTGCCGGAAAGCGATTTCAGCTGGCATCCCGTATCGAAAAGAGTTGGAAGCCCGAGAAACCAGGGTGAAGAGTTGATCAAAGAATTAGACGCGCCTCTTCTTTGATTTAATCAAAAGCATGACTGAAATTGCCGGAATTACTGCTATAAATGATCGTAATACACATGAAGCGTTTAAGACAGTAACCAACTGTCCTGCATCATCCTCTAGATATCGGTGGTCAGTTTAGGGTAAGTGTTGCTGGTTTAAAATTCAGACCAGCAGCAGTGCTTGATGATGTTTGGGTTTGACACAAACACGGATGGATTGCCGGAATATAGCTACGCAGGCCGGACACACCAGCGGGCACCTGGCAATAATAACGTATACAGGAAATATGGCATGTTCCCATTTAAAGGGTTATCGAGCCTTCCAACACAATTTTCACACTATGACGTAAGCCTGACGTTTGAAATTATTGACTCATTGAATGCGCAAACGGATGCCTCTATAGCAGCTAATGTAAGCCAGTATCATTCTGAAGGCCCAGAAGTCGAAGAACATGAAATCTCCGCAGAAGATAATGCTTATCACATCGTGGAGTATTACATGGGGCTGGATAGCGGTTCGGTGGATCTGGATGATATGTTCACATCGTACTATCCAAGCGTTACACGCCGTTCGGTATTTTTGACGTTATACGGCATGCTTGAGCACGACTTCGAGAAACTGTGCAATGGCTTTGCAAGAATTCACAACACGCCCGTAAAGCTGGTTGATCTTAGAGGGAGTGGTTTTGAGCGTTGCGATTTGTTTGCCAGAAATATTATAGGCATGAACACTTCAAATTATTATTCGTCAGTGAAGAAAGTGACTAAGTTGCGTAACGCCTGTGCTCATAACGATGCGCGTTACCTCTCAAATGAAGACAGGCCCATCACTGAACTAATGCAACTGATGCGTGCTTATCCTGAGGAACTGGTTCAAGATGGTGAACAAGTTAACTTTAAAGCTGGGTCTCTTCAGGCGATGACAGCCATATTAAAAAACTACTTCAACGATGTAGAAGAAGCTCTGAAGGCACATAAAGCTCCAGACCCATTCAAAGCATTCCGGAAATAGATCCTCGGCTAAAAAAGCCGCCCGAAGGCGGCTCACTGTCACTTGCTGTGGATTACTGTCACCGGAGCGTTGATGGTGGTATTGATATTCATACCCTCGCCACCGCTATAGTGGTTAAGCAACGCCATCAGCAGCGATACAACGAATGCGTTACGTCTCATGCGTGAAGCCTTACGGTTGGACCAGTGGCGTTCGGCGCGCCGCGCAAGAGATTGAAAGCTTCTGCTTGTGCTCGGTCATTGTTGTTGAACGGACAGTCAAGGTTCCGAATGGCTGAGAATCCACCTTGCTGTTAGTGATACGAGAGAGCATGCCACAACTTCGCTCTTGGTTTCATTGCCTTTCCCGATTGCGATTAATTTGTGCGGAAAAAACCAATGTTTTTCTATTCAAATCGTTCACATTTTCACCTCTAAGTGAACGGGATGAGTAAAAATTACTCGTCGGCACAAGTTGCAAACCGCAAGCCAAAACGTGATACTGCAGTCGAAAGCTTCTGCTTGTGTTTGCTACTTCAAGCAAATCAGCAGCGGCAAAAGTTGCCTGAGAACAATTTTTGCCATTCTGGAGAAATGCCTGAGAACATTTTTCTGGTTTCAATCAAACCGCCTACGGGCGGTTTTTTTGTACCTGTTTCATACACTTCGCTTTCGACCAAATAAGCATGCCATAAAAAAATTGGAACATCTTGCCCTTTTCGTCACTCATGAGAGTTACTTTCTATTCATAAAAACCATTTGAATCTGCACAACCACCATAAATACTTATTAATCATAATGATACAAACACCAACCATCATGGGTTGTTCTTAGTGTTGTGAACTTTTATGCATATTTTTCGTTCAATTTGAAGGTTAAACATGCTCTACATACATTGCTTTTGATGAGGTATCTGGAAGGGCGAAAACTCAAACTTACAGGTTGATTGACTCTCGGGATTGATAGCAGCATCCATAACGACTGAATTGCGCAAAACTGCTTTTCGCTTAAAGCGGCAGCTTTCCCCCAACAATCAAAGTAAGCATTCAGTCTTAACCTGAATTAAAGCCCCTGCTTTTGATGTTCGCCATCAGACGCTAGCCGTATGGCCCGGAACGCCACGCGGTCCGGCGGAGCTTATCGGCTTTGCCGGTTAGCGGAGTGGGGCTTGACGACCCGGCAAT
>NZ_CAJCKS010000071.1:0-24994 GCF_903970985.1 Pantoea sp. ME81
GACAAGGAAATGCTCGGCCTGAATATTGTTGAATTTGCCGGTGACAACGGCGAATTGATTGAACAGCAGGTCAACAGCCTGTGCGGTCGACTGGATGAGCTGATGGCGCAGCAGCAGGGCGGTGTGATCGGCTATCAACTGTGTAATGATTTAGGCGGTATTGAGCGCATCTATAATATGCGCAAAAAAGCGGTGGGCTTGCTGGGTAACGCCAAAGGGCGCGCGAAGCCGATTCCGTTTGTGGAAGACACGGCAGTTCCGCCAGAACAACTGGCGGATTACATCGTCGATTTCCGCGCCTTGCTCGATAGCCATGGCCTGAGTTACGGCATGTTTGGCCATGTGGACGCCGGTGTGCTGCACGTGCGTCCTGCGCTCGACATGTGCGATCCGCAGCAAGAGATGCTGATGAAGCAAATCTCCGACGAAGTGGTGGCGCTGACCGCACGCTACGGCGGATTACTGTGGGGTGAACACGGTAAAGGATTCCGCGCGCAGTACAGCCCGGAATTTTTTGGCGAGACGCTGTTCAACGAACTGCGCGCAATTAAAGCCGCCTTCGATCCTGATAATCGCCTGAACCCCGGCAAGATTTGCACCCCGCTGGGCAGCAACGAGCCGATGATGCAGGTGGATGCGGTGAAACGCGGCACTTACGATCGTCAGATTCCGGTCACGGTGCGCACTGACTGGCGCGGCGCCATGGAGTGCAACGGCAACGGCTTATGCTTCAACTTTGATGCGCGCAGCCCGATGTGCCCGTCGATGAAGATTACCCGCAACCGTATCCATTCGCCGAAAGGACGCGCGACGCTAACGCGTGAATGGTTGCGTTTGCTGTCAGAGCAGGGCGTTGATCCCTCGCAGCTGGAACAGGCGCTGCCGACACAGGGTGCCAGCCTGCGCACACTGATCCAACGCACGCGTAACTCCTGGCACGCGAAGCAGGGCGAGTATGACTTTTCTCATGAAGTGAAAGAGGCAATGTCAGGCTGTTTAGCCTGCAAAGCCTGTTCGACGCAGTGCCCGATTAAGATTGATGTACCGGGCTTCCGCTCGCGCTTCCTGCAGCTTTATCACACGCGCTATTTGCGTCCGATGAGCGATCATCTGGTGGCCACCGTTGAGAGTTATGCGCCTTTGATGGCCAAAGCGCCAAAGGTGTTCAACTTCTTCCTCAAGCAGCCGTGGGTGCGCGATCTGAGTAAAACCCACATTGGTATGGTCGATCTGCCATTGCTCTCCTCTCCAAGCCTGAAACAGCAGCTCGGTGGGCACCCGGCGATGAGCCTGACGCTGGAACAGCTTGAAGCGATGGATAGTGCGCAACGTGAAAATTGTGTGCTGGTGGTGCAGGATCCGTTCACCAGCTATTACGAAGCGCAGCTGGTGACCGATTTCGTCAAATTGATTGAAAAGCTGGGCTATCGTCCGGTGTTGTTACCTTTCTCACCAAACGGTAAAGCGCAGCATGTGAAGGGTTTCCTGCAGCGCTTTGCGCGCACAGCCGGCAAAACCGCCGAGTTTCTTAATCGTGTCGCCCAATTGGGGATGCCGATGGTTGGGGTCGATCCTGCAACGGTGCTGTGTTATCGCGATGAATATCAGGAAGTGCTGGGTGAGCAGCGCGGTGAGTTCAAGGTGCAACTGGTCCACGAATGGTTGCAGCAAGCCCTTGATGCGCGCGCGGTGCAGACTGCCAGCGGCGAGGCCTGGTATCTGTTTGCACACTGCACTGAAGTCACTGCGCTGCCCTCAACGCCGAATCAATGGCAGGACATCTTTGCGCGTTTCGGTGCGAAGCTGGAGAACGTCAACGTCGGGTGTTGCGGTATGGCGGGGACGTACGGACATGAGAGCAAGAACCTCGAAAATTCGCTCGGCATCTACGAACTCTCGTGGCATCCACAGTTACAGAAACTGCCACGTCAGCGTTGTCTGGCGACAGGTTTCTCCTGTCGCAGCCAGGTTAAACGCGCCGAGGGCAATGGCATGCGCCATCCGCTGCAGGCATTACTGGAAATGATGTAAACAAATTGTAGGAGTCGTCACAAAGCTGGATTAGAATATCCAGCCTGCGTGACGGACGAAATCACTCTGCAGGCTGGTGGCTTTATCCCACTCGCCGCTGAGCGCCAGTTGATGACACAAACGAGTCAACGACAGGCGCGCCAGTTGATAGGCCTGAATACGGAATAAACGGTCGCGATCGGCATTGCCCATCTCCTGCACTAAGCGGTGATGGAGCTTGCCCATGGCATGCAGATAGCTTTGGTCGTCGCCGTTAAGCTCGCAGATTTCTGCCATGTCGAGACAGGTGTCGTTAAAGCGACGCAGTTGGTCAATAGTACAATCGGTGCGGTTGAGCTTAGCCTGAGCCATGTAGAAGTCGACGGTGATATCACGCACTGAAAACTTATATTCATCGATTTTGTGTTGTAACCAGGCTGAGACGGTAAGCGTCATGTCGCTACCTTAAATGGGTTAATGATAATCATTATCATATTCAACCGCGTCAGGAATGCAATTCCCGCAATGAAATTTTATTGATTTCCTTTGCCTGTTACTAAAATCGGCAATAACAATCTCTTTACATTGAAGAAAGGCGTAACCTATCAATCATGACGATGTCGTAAAGTTGAATTTCTAAATTTTACGTCATTTTAACGGGTTACGCGGGTGTGGCGCGCACGGGAATGCCGCTCACAAGCTCGATTGAAGAGACTATGCTTAATAAAGCAACAGTAAAAAACAGCACGAGATGATTATCCCTGCAAAACAAGAGGTTGAAGTGGTATCTGATATCACTACCATAGGGGGATAGCCTGAAAAGGCCCAGACTTACGAGGTAGCACTATGTCATCAGTAAATGCAGCTTCCTTTTCACCCGACGATTTCGTCTGGAAAGGGCTTACGCTGACCGAATCGGCAGCGAAACAGATTCTTAACCTGGTTGAGGCGGATCCTGAAGTTAAGGGCCTTAGATTGGGTGTGAAGCAGTCCGGCTGTGCCGGTTTTGGGTACGTTATGGATCTGACAAAAGAGCCAGCCGATGACGACCTGACGTTTGAGCAATTCGGCGCAAAATTATTTGTGCCTCTTCAGGCTATGCCGTTTGTTGACGGTACCGAACTGGATTATGTCCGTGAAGGCCTGAACCAGATTTTTAAATTCAACAACCCTAAAGCTCAGCACGCCTGCGGGTGCGGTGAGAGCTTTGGCGTCGAGTAAGTAAAATGTCACGACACAGCGAAGCATCTGACGATGTACAAACGTGGGAAGGTAGCCTGAATTATAAAGAAGGCTTCTTTACCCAGTTGCAAACCGACGAATTGGCACACGGCATCAATGAAGATGTGGTGCGTGCGATTTCGGCCAAACGTAACGAACCTGAGTGGATGCTGGAATTCCGCCTCAAGGCTTTCCGTGCCTGGTTAGAGATGGAAGAGCCACACTGGTTGAAAGCTAACTACGCCTCACTCGATTATCAGGACTACAGCTACTATTCCGCGCCGTCTTGCGGCAACTGTGATGATAGCTGCGCGTCTGAACCGGGTGCGAAGCAAACCTCTGGCAGCGTCGCGTCAAGCGATTACCTGACCAAAGAAGTGGAAGACGCTTTCAATCAGTTGGGTGTTCCGGTACGTGAAGGACGTGAAGTCGCGGTTGATGCGATTTTTGACTCCGTATCCGTTTCCACCACCTACCGTGACAAACTGGCTGAGCAAGGCATTATCTTCTGCTCATTCGGCGAAGCGATTCACGATCATCCAGAGCTGGTGCAGAAGTATCTCGGTACTGTGGTTCCCCACAACGATAACTTCTTCGCGGCATTGAACTCTGCTGTGGCCTCAGACGGGACTTTTGTCTACATCCCTAAGGGCGTGCGTTGCCCGATGGAGCTGTCGACTTATTTCCGTATCAACGCGGCGAAAACCGGTCAGTTCGAACGTACCATTCTGATCGCCGATGAAGACAGCTATGTCAGCTATATCGAAGGCTGCTCAGCGCCGGTGCGTGACACCTACCAGCTGCACGCCGCCGTGGTTGAAGTGATCATCCACAAAAATGCCGAAGTGAAATATTCCACCGTACAGAACTGGTTCCCGGGCGGTGAAGGCGAGGGCGGTATCCTCAACTTCGTGACCAAGCGTGCGCTGTGTGAAGGTGACCACAGCAAGATGTCCTGGACGCAGTCTGAGACCGGTTCAGCCATCACCTGGAAATACCCAAGCTGCATTTTGCGCGGTGACTATTCCGTGGGTGAGTTCTACTCCGTGGCGCTGACCAGCGGCCGTCAGCAGGCGGATACCGGCACCAAGATGATCCACATTGGTAAGAACACCAAGTCGACCATCATCTCGAAAGGGATCTCCGCCGGTAAGAGTGAGAACACCTATCGTGGTCTGGTGAAAATCATGCCAACCGCGACCAACGCGCGTAACTTCACCCAGTGTGACTCGATGCTGATTGGTGCCGAATGCGGTGCGCACACCTTCCCGTATGTGGAAACGCGCAACAACACGGCACAGCTGGAACATGAAGCCACGACCTCGCGTATTGGTGAAGACCAGATGTTCTACTGCCTGCAGCGCGGCATTAGCGAAGAAGATGCGATCTCAATGATCGTCAACGGCTTCTGCAAAGACGTTTTCTCCGAGCTGCCACTGGAATTCGCCGTGGAAGCGCAAAAACTGTTGGCTATCAGCCTTGAGCACAGTGTGGGCTGATGCCACACGCGTTGCCGGAAGCAATGTGAAGGAAAGAGTATGTTAAGCATTAAAGATTTACAGGTTAGCGTTGAAGACAAAGAGATTTTGCGCGGTCTGAACCTTGAAGTGAAACCAGGCGAAGTCCACGCCATCATGGGCCCTAACGGCTCAGGTAAAAGTACCCTGTCTGCAACGCTGGCAGGTCGTGAAGATTACGAAGTGACCGGTGGTTCTGTCAGCTTCAATGGCAAAGACCTGCTTGAGCTGGAGCCAGAAGAGCGCGCGGGCGAAGGCATCTTCATGGCGTTCCAGTATCCGGTTGAAATTCCGGGCGTCAGCAACCAATTCTTCCTGCAGACCTCTGTGAATGCGGTGCGCAAATACCGTGAGCAGGAAGAGCTGGATCGTTTTGATTTCCAGGACTTCATCGAAGACAAAATTAAACTGCTGAAGATGCCTGAAGATCTGCTGACCCGTTCAGTGAACGTCGGCTTCTCCGGTGGTGAGAAGAAGCGTAACGACATTCTGCAGATGGCTGCTCTTGAGCCAGAACTGTGCATCCTGGATGAAACCGACTCCGGTCTGGATATCGATGCGCTGAAAATCGTCGCTGAAGGCGTCAACAGCCTGCGTGACGGTAAGCGTTCATTCATTATCGTGACCCACTACCAGCGCATCCTGGATTACATCAAGCCAGATCACGTGCACGTGCTGTATCAGGGCAAAATCGTTAAGTCTGGCGATTTCTCGCTGGTTAAACAGCTGGAGGAGCAAGGCTATGGCTGGCTTACCGACGAAGAGTGATAACGCCCTGCAACAGTGGCATCACCTGTTTGAATCGCGCGGTGAGGTGCGTTCTCTGCAGGCACAGCAGCACTGGCAGCAATTAATGCGTGTCGGCTTGCCGACCCGTAAGCATGAAAACTGGAAATACACCGCGCTGGATGGCCTGTTCGCCAACCAGTTCGTGTTGCCAGAAGCGCAGACCGTGACGGCGGAACAGGTTGCTGAGCTGGCGCTACCGGTGGATGCGGTGCGTCTGGTGTTTGTTGATGGCCGCTTCCAGCCTGAGCTGAGCGCGCGCGACACCGATCTGTTTGACGTGCAGCACAGCCGTGCGGCTGAACGCCGCCCGTTGCCGGCTGCGGTGCAGCCAGAAGTGTTCCTGCATCTCACCGAAAGCCTGGCGGAAGAAGTGACTTCCATTCGTCTGGCGCGCGGCAAATCGGCGGCACGTCCGCTGTATTTACTGCACATCACCAGCGGCAAAGCCGATGCGCTGAACACCGTTCATCACCGCCATCATCTTGAGCTGGAGCAGAGCGCCGAAGCTGAAGTGATTGAGCATTACGTGACGCTGAACGGTGCGGCCCACTTTACCGGTGCACGCTTTACCTTTGCTGTCGCCGACAATGCCCAGCTGAAACACATCAAGCTGGCGTTCGAAGAGAGCAGTAGCTATCACTTTGCACACAATGACATCGTCATTGGTCGTGATGCACAGGTCAGCAGCACCAGCTTCCTGCTGGGTGCTGGCTTGTCTCGTCACAACACCAGCGTGCAGCTCAACGGTGAAAACACCCAGCTGTCACTGAACAGTCTGGTGCTGCCGATCAACGCAGAAGTGGCGGATACCCGCAGCTATCTTGAACACAACAAAGGCTACTGCCTGAGTCGTCAGCTGCACAAAACCATCTCGCGCGATAAAGGCCGTTCGATTTTCAACGGTCACATTAAAGTGGCGAAGCATGCACTGAAAACCGACGGACAGATGACCAACAACAACCTGTTGCTCGGTCGCCTGGCGGAAGTGGATACCAAGCCGCAGCTGGAAATCTATGCGGATGACGTGAAGTGTAGCCATGGTGCGACCATCGGCCGTATCGACGATGAGCAGATGTTCTATCTGCGCTCGCGTGGTATCCCTGAAGATGCCGCACAGCAGATGATTATCCATGCGTTCGCGGCTGAATTGACCGAACTGCTGGAAGAAGAACCGCTGCGCCAGCTGGTGCTGGAACGCATTAGTGCGCGTTTCCCTGGAGTTGAGTTATGACTTTCGATCTCGAACGAATCAGAGCGGAATTTCCGATTCTGAAACGTGAGGTCAACGGACATCCGCTGGCCTACCTTGATAGCGCGGCCAGCGCTCAGCGCCCGCTCGCGGTCATCAATGCGGAAAGTTATTTTTACCAGCACGGCTATGCAGCCGTGCACCGTGGCATTCACTCGCTGAGTGCGCAAGCCACCACCGATATGGAAAACGTGCGCACCCAAGCCTCGCGTTTTCTCAATGCGGCATCGCCCGAAGAGATTATCTTCGTCAAGGGCACCACTGAAGGCATCAATCTGGTGGCCAACAGCTGGGGCGGCAGTCAGCTGCAATCGGGCGATAACATCATCATCACTGAGATGGAGCACCACGCTAATATCGTGCCGTGGCAGATGGTGGCGCAGCGCACCGGGGCTGAAATTCGCGTTCTGCCGCTTAACGAGCAGGGCGAACTGGCTGTTGAGCAGCTGAGCGGGCTGATTGATAGCCGCACGCGCCTGCTGGCAGTGACGCACGTTTCTAACGTGCTCGGTACAGTCAATCCGGTGAAAGCCATCGTGGCGCAGGCGAAAGCCGCGGGTGTTGTCACGCTGGTGGACGGTGCGCAGGCGGTGATGCATCACAAAGTGGATGTGCAGGATATCGATTGCGATTTCTACGTCTTCTCTGGCCATAAAATTTATGGCCCGACCGGTATCGGCGTGTTGTATGCGCGTAAAGCGCTACAGGAGATCATGCCACCCTGGGAAGGCGGTGGTTCGATGATCGATCAGGTGATGCTGCCAACCGGCACCACCTGGAACAGCACGCCATGGCGTTTTGAAGCTGGCACACCGAATACCGGTGGCATTATCGGCTTAGGCGCGGCGCTGAACTGGATCAGTGAGCTGGGATTGGATGTCATCAACGAACGTGAGACCTCTCTGATGCGTTACGCATTAGATAAGCTCGCATCGGTACCCGACCTGATTATCTACGGTCCGGCACAACGCAGTGGCGTGGTGGCATTCAACCTTGGTAAGCATCATGCCTTTGACGTCGGGAGTTTCCTCGATCAATACGGCATTGCCATCCGCACCGGACATCATTGCGCTATGCCTCTGATGCGCCACTATGCGGTGCCCGCAATGTGTCGTGCCTCATTTGCGCTGTATAACAGTGAAGAAGAAGCCGATCGCCTGGCAGCAGGTTTGACGCGTATTCATCGTCTGCTGGGCGGTTGAGCAGATTTCAGGAGTTATCCATGGCGAATTTGCCAGAAAAAGAGAAGCTGGTGCGCAACTTTAACCGTTGCGCAAACTGGGAAGAGAAGTATCTCTACATCATTGAACTCGGTGCGAAATTACCAGAATCCTCTGAAAGCTTACAGCAGCCAGAGTATGTGATTTCGGGTTGTCAGAGTCAGGTGTGGATCCGCATGACCCCACAAGCTGATGGCACCATCGCCTTTGAAGGCGACAGTGATGCCGCCATTGTTAAAGGTTTGATTGCGGTAGTATTTAGCCTCTATCAGGGCTTGCAAGCGCAGGAGATTCTCGCGCTGGATGTCGGTCATTGGTTCGCAGAATTAGAGTTGACTCAACACCTCACTCCTACACGTTCTCAAGGATTGGAAGCGATGATTCGCGCGATCCGTCATAACGCTCAAAGCCTCAGCTAAGTTACACTCTCCAGACCCCGGCATGACCGGGGTCTGTTCCATCCGACAAAGAGAAAATTGCATGAAACCAGCGTTACGTTTAGCCGGTGCATTGCTGTTGTCCTGCTTCGGACTTTCTGCACCTGCATTTGCAACGGAATATCCCCTGCCAGCCGATAACAGCCGTTTAATTGGCGAGAATACCCTGACCACTGTCCCTGACGACAAACGGCCCTTAGAGAGCATTGCAGCGCATTATAAGATTGGGATGCTCGGCATGCTGGAGGCCAATCCTGGCGTCGATCCCTGGCTGCCCAAAGCGGGGACGCAACTGACTGTTCCATTACAAATGCTGCTGCCTGATGCACCCCGTGAAGGTATCGTCATCAACCTTGCGGAACTACGTCTCTACTATTATCCGAAAGGGGAGAATCGCGTGGTGGTGTATCCGATCGGTATTGGCCAGTTGGGCGCCGCGACACCAAGTATGGTCACCAGCATCAGCCAGAAAATCCCCAATCCCACCTGGACGCCTACCGTCAATATCCGCAAACGCTACGCGAAAGAGGGCATCACCTTACCGGGTGTCGTTCCGGCCGGGCCAGACAACCCGATGGGCTTGTTTGCGATGCGTCTGGCGCACGGTACCGGCCAGTATTTGATTCACGGCACCAACGCCGATTTCGGTATTGGGATGCGTGTGAGCTCAGGCTGTATTCGTTTGCGTCCGGATGATATCGAAGCGCTGTTCAACAGCGTGCCAAAGGGAACGAGAGTGCAGATCGTTAACGAGCCGATCAAGTATGCGGTGGAACCGGATGGCAAGCGTTACGTTGAGGTGCATCAGCCGTTGTCGCGCAATGAGAAGGACGATCCGCAAACCATGCCAATTGCGTTGACTGCGAAATCTAAGGCATTTATCAATAGTCAGAAGAGTGATACCGCACTGATCAAAGAGGCGATGGCGCGTCGTTCAGGGATGCCTGTACTGGTGAGCAGCGGCGAACCCGTCACGCAGGACACGGTGTTGCCGGATGTGCTGCAAACACAGCAGAGTGGCGCTGGGGCAGGACAAGCGACCATTAGCCAGGCAATGGGTGAGAGCGGCGCTAAACCTTGATTCAGGAAGGACCAAAATCAGGACAAAAAAAATGGTGCCACATGGGCACCATTTTTCAAACCAGAACTCTTACTTACGGTAAGAGTGAGCCTGGTTGTCCAGACGCTGGTTAGCGCGAGCTGCGTCATCTTTAGCAGCCTGAACGTCAGAACGGATTGCGTTCACGTCGTTGCTCAGCTGGTCAACTTTAGCGTTCAGAGTCTGAACGTCTGAAGACAGCTGGTCGATTTTAGCGTTGCTTGAGCAACCAGCCAGCAGAGTTGAACCCAGAATTACCGCGCCCAGTACCAGTTTAGTACGATTCATTATTAATACCCTCTAGAATTGAGTTAATCTCCATGTAGCGTTACAAGTATTACACAAAGCTTTTTGAGTTGAGAATAAATTTTTGATGAGAACATGCTTAAATTTGATCGTTCGCTCAAAGAAGCAGCGTTTCGCAGAAGATGATGAAAATATTTAGCTAAAACAGAGAGATTTAATCGGACTAACCTTAATTGTGCGGGATATTGAATAGTTATTATCGATTGGAAAAATCTGGATTTTGTATTAGCGCAAGAATAAAAAAAGCGCCCCGTAAAGGCGCTTTTAAATAAAACTTCAGGCAAAAATCAGAGTACGTGGACTGAAGCGGTGTTGGTCGTGCCACTTGGAACCAGTGCACCTGATACCATCACCACAACGTCGCCTTTCTGTGCGTAGCCACTTTCCAGCGCCATTTCCTTGCCAATACGGTAGAAATCATCCGTTGAGGCAATTTCAGTCACCAGACGCGTCTCCACACCTTTGCTCAGAATCAGCTGACGTGCGGTGGTCGCATTGGTGGTCAGCGCCAGAATGGTGGCATCCGGGAAGTACTTACGAATCGCTTTAGCTGACTTACCGCCTTCGGTCGCCACCACAATTACAGGGGCTTCCAGCTTTTCTGCTGTTTCCACTGCGCCACGGCAAACCGCTTCGGTGATGCGCAGTTTGCGTGAATCCTGCAGCTCACCGATGCGTGATTTCATTACGCGGTCGGTACGCTCACAGATAGTGGCCATGATGGTCACAGATTCCAGCGGGTAACGACCCTTAGCACTTTCACCCGACAGCATTACTGCATCAGTACCATCGAGGATGGCGTTCGCCACGTCGCCTGCTTCCGCGCGGGTAGGGCGCGGGTTCTTGATCATCGAATCCAGCATCTGCGTCGCGGTAATGACCACTTTGCGTGCTTTGTTACATTTCTTGATCATCATCTTCTGCGCGAAGATCACTTCTTCAACCGGGATCTCAACACCCAGGTCACCACGTGCAACCATGATGCCGTCAGAGGCTTCCAGAATCTCGTCGAAGTTGTTCAGGCCTTCCTGGTTTTCGATTTTAGAGATGATCTGGATGTGCTCGCCGCCGTGGGCTTTCAGGTGCTCGCGGATTTCCAGCACATCTGAACGTTTACGGATAAAGGAAGCCGCGACGAAATCAACGCCTTGCTCGCAACCGAAGATCAGGTCACGTTTGTCTTTTTCAGCCAGCGCTGGCAACTGGATAGAAACGCCTGGCAGGTTAACGCCTTTGTTTTCGCCCAGGTCGCCGTTGTTCAGCACGTTACAAACGACCGTGTTTTCTGTGACTTCAGTAACCTGCATGCCAATCAGGCCATCATCGACCAACACAGTGTTGCCGATTTTCAGGTCTTCGGTGAAGCCTGCATAGGTCACAGCAACACGTTCGCTGTTACCAATCACTGACTGATCGGTGGTGAAAGTGAAAGTCTGGCCGGCTTTTAATGAAACATCGTTGCCGCCTTCCAGTTTCATGGTACGAATTTCAGGACCTTTGGTGTCCAGCAGAATCGCGGCCTGACGACCGGTTTTTTCCATGACGGCACGCATGTTAGTGATGCGCTGACCATGTTCGGCATAATCCCCGTGTGAGAAGTTCAGGCGCATGACGTTCATGCCCGCTTCCAGCAGTTGAGTCAGCATCTCTTCAGATTCGGTTTTCGGACCGATAGTACAAACAATCTTGGTCTTTTTCATGTCAGGTTTTCTGTAAGTTGTGATGGATGATAGAGGTCGGGATTCGCGGCGTTTGGCAGCGAAGTGAAAATGTGTATGGTGTTGGTTTGGATCGTACAGGAGTAAGAATAGGTGACAGAGGCTAAGCGTGCAGAGAAGTTATGCAGTACGCGAGGGAACTGGCAGAGCAGTGTTGCGCAAATCATTTGAGTTGTTTGCATAGGCACGTTAGCGCTGAAACCTTTCAGGTGGACAACGCGGCATAGTATAGACGCTAAGTATGCGAAAACCAATATAAAAGCTGAGAGAGAAAACGATACAGATCAAGGAAAGGGGTGTTGCGCAAAGGGAGGTAAAACTAAGAGTGGTGCGCTCTAATGGACTCGAACCATCGACCCCCACCATGTCAAGGTGGTGCTCTAACCAACTGAGCTAAGAGCGCAACATGCTGTCAGGGCGACAGCGGGGACGAATATTAACGGCAGGCCGCGATGCTGGCAAGGGAAAAAATGATTTTCCATGACGACTGACCAGCATCTGTGCGACCCGCTGTTTTTTTAGGCATTGCGGGGGCAAATAACGGCCTGTTCAGCGACTTAGCGGGCCGCGCGCGCCAAAATTATCTGCGCCGGCAAACGTTGCAACCGAAGAATACGCCAAATCATCATCACGGCAGCAGACGTCAGGCCGACAATAAATCCGCACCAGAATCCTGCTGGACCAAGTTGCGGTACCACCCAGTCGGTCAGCGCCAGAATATAACCCACCGGTAAACCCAGTACCCAATAGGCAATCAGGGTGATAAAGAAGATGGAGCGCGTATCTTTGTAGCCGCGAAGAATCCCGCTACCAATGACCTGAATGGAATCTGAGAACTGATAGATGGCAGCGAGCAGCATCAGCTGGGCGGCCAGCGTAATCACTTCTGGATTGGCGGTATACAGTGCGGCGATATGTTCACGGAAGGTGATGGTGAAGATCGCTGTGATAGTGGCCATGCTGATACCGACACCTTGTCCCGTCCATGCCGCCACGCGCGCCTGTTCCGTTGAGCCCTGCCCAAGACGATAGCCGACGCGGATGGTGGTCGCGACACCGAGTGACAGTGGCAGAACGAACATCAGCGAACTGAAATTGAGCGCAATCTGATGACCCGCGACTTTGACGATCCCCAATGGCGAAACCAGCAGTGCCACCACCGCAAACAAGGTGACCTCAAAGAACAGTGCCAGCGCCACCGGTAACCCGAGGGTAAACAGCCGAGACAAGATGACGCGTGAGGGTGGTGACCAGCGGCTGTTCATGTGAATATCGCGCATGCTTGCCATGCGTTTCAGCCAGAAACGCATCACCATAAACATCACCCAGTAAACCGAAGCGGTGGCGACACCACAGCCTACGCCCCCGAGTGCGGGCATACCGAAATGACCATAAATGAAGACGTAGTTCAGGGGAATGTTAACCAGTAAACCTAAAAAGCCTAGCAGCATGGCTGGCTTGGTTTTTGATAAACCTTCGCACTGATTACGCGCCACCTGGAAGAACAGGTAGCCGGGCGCACCCCACAGTAATGCATGGAGATAGCCTTCGGCTTTAGCCGCCAGTTGCGGATCGATATCGTGCATGGCATGAATCAAATAGCCGGCATTCCACAACACCACCATGATCAGCAATGCGACGGCCAGTGCCAGCCAGTAACCCTGACGCACTTGTTCCGCGATGCGTTCGCGGCGTCCTGAACCGTTGAATTGCGCAACGGTGGGCGTCAACGCCAGCAGAAGACCATGACCAAACAGAATGGCGGGAAGCCAGATAGAGGTGCCGACAGCAACGGCGGCCATATCCGTGGCGCTCACCGCACCGGCCATAATGGTATCCACAAAACCCATCGCCGTCTGAGCCACCTGAGCAAGGATGACCGGGATCGCGAGGGCCAGCAATTGACGCGCTTCTGTTAAATACTTCTGCACGTAACACCTGCTTAAATTAAGAAGAGAAGAGGGGAGATATCCCCAAAGAATGCGCGGCTAGTGTAGCGGTAGCGCTGCGTTCCACCAAACTTTGATCGCATTTTGTTAAGTTAATTGTGTAAAGTTTGAACTCCGGCAAATTAAACCGCGCTGCTCAAGCTGTGATAAACTGACACAAACTTCGCAGAGGCTGAGAGTATGTTTACTGGAATTGTGCAGGGCACGGCCGAAATTATCGCCGTAGAAGAAAAAGAGTTGTTTCGTACCCATATCGTACGTCTGCCGGAAGAACTTTTACCGGGATTAGCGTTGGGCGCCTCGGTGGCGCACAACGGCTGCTGCCTGACGGTGACGGCGATTGAGGGCGATCGCGTGAGCTTCGACCTTATCAAAGAAACCCTACGCATTACCAACCTGGGTGAATTAGCGGTGGGCGATGTGGTGAATATTGAGCGCGCGGCGAAGTTCAGTGACGAAATTGGCGGACATTTAATGTCTGGCCATATTATGACCACGGCAGAAATCTGCAAAATCATCCAGTCTGAAAATAACCGTGAAGTGTGGTTTAAATTACAGGATGCTTCTCAGATCAAATATATCCTGCATAAAGGTTTCGTCGGTATCGATGGCATCAGCCTGACCGTGGGTGACGTCACTAAAAGCAAATTCTGTGTGCACCTGATTCCGGAAACCCTGGAGCGCACCACGCTGGGTGCGAAAAAACTGGGGCACAAAGTGAACATTGAGATCGATCCCCATACTCAGGCGATTGTCGAGACAGTGGAACGCGTTTTGGCCCAACGTGAAGCCGCGGCTATCGCGCTGGCGCAAGCCGCAGACGCTGAGTAATCCAATAAAAAAAGGCGCTGCGGCGCCTTTTTAAATTCTTATCCTTGATTACCGTGCAACGCGTAAACCACCTTCTTTACCGCGACTGAATACCACCTGCCACAATTGGATGTCACGCGCGCGGAAAGCGCCGGCGCAAGCATTGAGATAATAACTAAACATCCGTTTGAAGCGATCGCCGTATTTTTCTTCCAATTGCGGCCAGGTCTTCTGGAATCGTTCATGCCATGCCATCAGGGTGGTGTCATAATCCGCACCAAAATTATGCCAGTCTTCCATAATAAAATGCTTCTCGCTGGCATCAGCAATTTGACGCACAGACGGTAAACACCCGTTGGGGAAGATATATTTATCAATCCAGGGATCCACATTCATATCGGTGGTGATGGCACCAATGGTGTGCAGTAAAAATATGCCGTCTGGTTTGAGATTGCGATCGGCAACGTCAAAATAAGTGGCATAGTTTTTCGGCCCCACGTGTTCGAACATGCCGACGGATACAATGCGATCGAACTGCAAATTCAAATCACGGTAATCCTGCAGCAAAATAGTCACGTCCAGCCCTTCACAGCGCTGCTGGGCTAACTTCTGCTGCTCAGCCGAGATGGTGACGCCATGCACTTTGACGCCATAATTGCGCGCGGCAAATTCAGCCAGTCCGCCCCAGCCGCAGCCGATATCCAGCAACGTCATGCCGGGCTCAAGCTGCAATTTACGGCAGATCATATCCAGCTTGGCATACTGAGCCTGTTCCAGTGTTTCAGCGTCTTTCCAGTAACCGCAGGAGTACTGCATAAAGGGGTCGAGCATCAGTGAAAAAAGATCATTACCGAGATCGTAATGTTCTTTCCCGACAATCCAGGCGCGTTTCTTAGACTGTAAATTGGTTAAACGCGCGGCCGCAATACGCAAGGTATCTTTAAAATGACGCGGGAGTTGTTTATCCAGATGCTGTAGCAGAACGCGATGGAAAAAGACATCCAATTGTTCGCAATCCCACCAGCCATCCATATAACTTTCACCCAGACCTAGCGATCCTTCCTGCAAAACACGTTTAAAAAAATCCGGATGCTTGACCTGAATATCCCAGGGGCGTGTGCCATTGACTGCAACATCAGCGCGTTCCAGTAATTCGTTGACGATGCGAAACCAGTGGTTTTCTTCAAGGCTCACTTCTTCTATACACGATGAACTCATAGCTTCTCCATCACCCTTCCGATTTGAACCTGTGGAAATAATAGTCAATTTCCTAAGGCCTGTGAGAGATCTCACGGAAAATCCGTGCGCCAGATATCCGACGTTTTACAGAGGTATGAATCTGAATAGAAATGTCTGGCACCAATCAGGAGAGGAAGATCGTGCAGACGCCATCCCAGCGACAGAGTCGCTTAAAATTAATGCAATTATGTTATTGATTTGTTGCAGAAATGCTGACCCACTGAGTATATGCTCACGTGGGTCAATATTCAACGAGTTATCGTTAGTTTGCTAACGATAATCGTTGCATCAGTGATTATCTTCGCAGGGACGGGAGGTGTGAGCAATATCACTTTGTGCGTTTAAGCTGCGTTGCCAGATGAAGCCAGCCCAGGCCAGCACCACAGTGGCGACCATCACCAGTGTGGTGTTATAGAGCGCCTGTTGTAATCCGGCAGAGACCAACAGGCTGGCGATAAAGCACAAACCCAGTTGCAGCAGATTTTGCAAACCTGCGGCTTTGCCCGTGGCGTGCGGAAAAGGCGCTAATGCGCTGGAAACCACAATCGGGTAAATGGCGCCATTGGCCAGTGCCATGCCACAGAAAGGCAGCAACAGAGCAATCAACGAAGGCGCAGGCAGCATCGCGACGACAAACAGACTTAATATGCTCAGGCTGTAAAGCACCAACAGCCACGGCAGCAGTTGCGATCCTTGATATCGGCTCAGCATCGCGCGGCAACCAAAGCCACCAATCAAAAATGCGATGGTTTGCGGAATATAGCTCAGACCAATATCGGCGGGAGTTAAACCCGCAGACGCCAGGATAAACGGCGAACCGGTTAGCCAGGCAAAGAAACTGGCAGAACAGGCAGAGTAGATCAGCACGTTGCCGCTGTAGACACGCGTGGAGAGCAGATTCAGCCAGCCGGGTTGCGGAGCATTATCTGCTTGGGCTTTTTTAGGCGCAGCAAGCTGCAGCGTGCCGATGACCAGCAGCACGGCAATGATCGTCAGCACGACAAAGATACTACGCCAGTGGAAATGGCCCATCAGCCATGCACCTAACAAAGGTGCCAGCGCAGGAGAAAGGGCAACCAGTGGCATTATGGTAGCAAAAACTTTATTGGCCTGGGCTTTGGGGTAGCGATCGACCACCAGTGCCTGCCAGCTGACCGCGGCGGCGCACACGCCAACCGCCTGCACAAAGCGCAGCGCCAGCATCATATTGACGTCCGTCACCCATAACATCCCCAGGCAACCCAGGGCAAAAATCGTCAAACCTGCCAATAAAATGGGTTTACGTCCAAAGCGATCTGACAACGGTCCCCAGAATACCTGGGCGCAGGCAAAACCACCGAGAAATAGACTGAGGCTGGCGCTGATGGTGCCCGGCGCGGTGGCGAAGTCACGCTGCATATCGCCAAAAGCAGGCAGATACATATCCGTAGCGAGGAAGCCGAGCATGCTGAGCACGGCAAGATAGGGCATAAATCCTTTTGACGACAACATAGTAATTCTCATTGGCAGATTGAACGTCGGGGAGTGTAAAAGAGTGCGTCATTCTTTGTGAAACGCTAATATTTGCGCAGTGCTGTTAAAATTTTTGAAGGCAAAAGTATGTGGTCTGAGTATGCGCTGGAAGTAGTGGACGCCGTCGCGCGCAATGGCAGTTTCAGCGCAGCGGCGCTGGAGTTGCATCGCGTGCCCTCTGCCGTCAGCTATACGGTGCGCCAGCTGGAAACCTGGCTGGCCGTGCCGTTGTTTGAACGTCAGCACCGTGAGGTGGTGTTAACCCCGGCGGGCGAGCATTTTGTGCGGGAAGGGCGATCTGTTATCAAAAAAATGCTGGCAACCCGCAGGCAATGCCAGCAACTGGCGAATGGCTGGCGCGGACAGCTCAGTATTGCCGTGGATTGCATTGTAAAACCCCAGCGTACCCGACAACTGGTAAAGGATTTTTACCGTCATTTCCCGGATATGGAATTGATCATCAGCTACGAGGTATTTAACGGTGTATGGGATGCCTTAGCGGACGGGCGGGTAGATGTGGCGATTGGCGCCACCCAGGCGATCCCGGTGGGTGGACGTTTTGCCTTTCAGGATATGGGTGCTCTAAACTGGCGTTGTGTGGTCAGTCCTGAGCATCCTCTGGCCGCGAGTGCCGATCTCAACGAAGAAGCGCTGCGTGCCTGGCCATCGCTGGTACTGGAAGATACCTCTCGCGCATTACCACGACGCATGACCTGGACATTGGATAATCAGCGGCGTTTAGTGGTGCCAGAGTGGGAAACAGGGATGGATTGTTTGCAGGCGGGATTGTGCGTGGGCATGGTGCCGGGCCACCTCGCGCGACCTTTACTCGACAGTGGCGCGCTGGTGGAGCTATCACTGCCGCAGCCGTTTCCGGAAAGTCCCTGCTGCGTCAGTTGGTCAGAACAGCGTGCGTCACCCGCGCTGGAGTGGTTACTCGCCTATCTTGGCGATGCTGAAACGCTGAACCACGAGTGGCTCAGCGAAAATCAGCTTTAACGGCGGTAATCACGGAATGGACCGTCCGCCACGGAGCGACGCTCAATCAGTGTTGGCTGGACCTCAATGGTTTGCGGCTCTTCACGTTTGCTGGTGATGCGATCCAGCAGCATTTCCAGCGCTTTTTTGCCCAACTCCGCTTTCGGCTGGTGAACTGTGGTGAGCGCAGGGGTGAAGTAGCGCGCGTTGCGCACGTTATCATAGCCAATCACGGAGATGTCCTGCGGCACGCGCAGTCCCATCTCATCGGCGGCACAGATCGCGCCCATCGCCATGATATCGCCCCCGCAGAACACGGCGGTCGGACGCTGTTTCTGATTAAGGATCTGCTGCATCGCCTGATAACCCGATTCTGGCTCGAAGTCGCCCTGAACAACCCATTCCGGCCGCACGGTCACACCGCCTTCGCTCATCGCCTGCAGGAAGCCCGCATGGCGCCCGCCGCCGGTGTTGCGCTCCATTTGACCCGGAATCGCACCGATATCTCGGTGACCGCGCTCGATAAGGTAGCGTCCAGCCAGGTAACCCCCCTGGAAGGCGTTATCCTGTACGGTATCGGTGAAGTCGCCGCGAGAGGCGCCCCAGTCCATCACGACCATCGGAATGTTGCGGTTCTCTTCCAGCATCTGCAGCAAATCGTCAGGATACTCTGAGCACATGACTAACAGACCATCCACACGCTTTTGCGCCATCATCGACAGGTAAGCGCGCTGCTTTTGCAAATCGTTATGTGCGTTGCCCAGAATCAAGGTATAGCCGCGTTCGAAACAGTGGTTCTCAACCGCTTCGATAATTTCGGCAAAGTAGGGCGCTTCGCTGGAAGTGGCTAACAGTCCCAGCGTTTTGGTGTGATTCACTTTCAAACTACGCGCAACGGCGCTCGGCGAATAGTGCAGCTCTTTAATCGCTTCCCATACGGCGTTACGCGTTTCCTCTGCAACAAAACGCGTTTTGTTGATGACATGCGAAACGGTGGTGGTAGATACACCCGCGCGTTTCGCTACATCTTTAATTGTTGCCATGAAAAAGGTACTCCCCGGCTTATCGCAACTTACTGATAAGTATATTGTTAAACGTTTGCGTCTGCGAAGGGTTTTACGCCCTAAAATGGGGGGGCAAATCTGCCGTTTCAGGCAGGGAAAATCACTTCAGCAGGCTGTAAATACAGCATGCGCAAAATCAGTTGCGCAACGAAAGGCGGCGATTCTAGCAAGCCAGCGCGGATAAGACGAGATTTTTGCCCACCGCTGTGCGAAAATTGTTTTAACCCTAATAAATGTGTGACTAAGGAGTAGTGATGAGTACAGATTTAAAGCTGGCGCTAATGACCACGGTTGGCGCACTGTTGATGATTATTGCGTTTAGCTTCACCGCCATTCTTCATTAATTCAAAGCGCATCAATAAAAAAAGCCGGCACTGATTAAGCGTCCGGCTTTTTTTGTGGCGAGAGCCACAGGATGTTGCGCAACAATTAGCGAATAGTTTTTGGAGTCATCATACGGCGCGCACCGACATAGTGTTTCTGCCAGTAGTCTTCGCCCAATGCGCTAATCTGAATGTCTTTACCGGTGCGGGGTGACTGAATAAATTTACCGTTGCCGAGGTAAACGCCCACATGATCGGCAGTCCCGCGATTATTGATGCGGAAGAATACCAAATCCCCTTTCTCCAGCATCTCACGCTTAATGGGCGCGGCATCGTGCAGGTGATACATCTCATTCGCCGTGCGTGGGAATTTGTATTTGACGAGATCTTTATAGGCATACCAGACCAAACCACTGCAATCGAAACCGGTATGGGGTGAGGTGCCACCCCACTGGTAAGGCTTGCCCAGTTGTCCCATCAACTTCGTCATCGCGGTTTCGCGTGCCTTTTGGTAGCGCAGGCGGTGGGATTTGCTCATCTTGATGCCAGTGAGTCCCTGAACTTCATCGTCCACATCTGGGGACTTTTTCGCGAGGCGTTGATGGCCATACTTTTTCAATGGCGACTTCAGCAGGGATTTTTTGCGGCTGGATTTGTTTAAGGCGGTTTCGGTCTTACTCTGTTTTTTCAGCTTTAGCTTCTGCACGGTAGTCGTCAGGCGAGACTTTTTAGCCGTTGTTTTAACCGGGCGTCGCTTGCGGCGCTCATCTTCGCGCGCACTTTTTTTCTCGGCGTTATGCAAACTGGCATTAATCGGGGCATGCTGCGAAGCAGAAGCCACGTTAAAAAACAGTTGCGCAAAAGCCAGTATGAAAAGCGTAATCAGTAAACGCATAGTCCGGTACAGGTTAAGCAGTCTGGCAAAAAGCAGGCTGCGGCAGAGTAAGAGAAATCTGATCAACGATCAGCGCCGAAGCAATTCTAATCCACTTTTTTTCCAAAAGGTAAGGCCTTTTTCTATTAATCTGTTACCAGGTAGATAATGTCGCTAAATTGAGCGATTTCAGCTGTTTAACGCAGCGAAATTATTGCTAATTATTAATTTGTTCATGCTTATTAATGATAGGAAAATGTTATCTGTGCAGTCAGAACTTAACAAACATGGCGATCAGCAAGTCGGTAACGCAAAATCCCGTTTTCAGTGCGGGGCTGAAGTCGCTACAATAAACAAACACGAAGTGAAGGATTAAGGAAGGCAATAATGAGTACTGTTGAAAAAATTCAGCGCCAGATCGCAGAAAACCCGATTCTGTTATACATGAAAGGTTCTCCGAAACTGCCAAGCTGTGGTTTCTCTGCGCAGGCCGTGCAGGCACTTTCTGCCTGTGGTGAGCGCTTCGCGTATGTGGATATTCTGCAAAACCCGGATATCCGTGCAGAATTGCCAAAATACGCCAACTGGCCGACTTTCCCGCAATTGTGGGTGGATGGCGAGCTGGTCGGCGGTTGCGACATCATCGTTGAGATGTTCCAGCGTGGCGAATTGCAGCCGCTGGTGAAAGAAACCGCTGAGAAGTATAAAGAAGCGGAATAATTGCGAGGGCCGACACATGTCGGCCTTTTCTTTGCGTACTCATCCGGCAATCAGCCAATCAGCCAATCAGCCAATCAGCCAATCAGGCAGAGGCATCGTCTTCAGTCTGTTCTTCACTGAAAGCCAGTGGCCAGCCCCCCAAACGTTTCCAGCGATTCACCAACTCACAGAACAGCGTGGCCGTTTGCTCGGTGTCGTACAGCGCGGAGTGCGCCTGCGTGCTATCAAACTCCATCCCCGCCGCTTTGCAGGCTTTTGCCAGCACCGTCTGTCCCAACACCAAACCGCTCAGTGCCGCGGTATCAAAGGTCGCAAAAGGATGGAAGGGATTACGCTTCAGGCTGGCGCGTTCGGCGGCGGCCATCACAAAGTTCAAATCGAAAGTCGCATTGTGCGCCACGATAATGGCGCGATTACAGCCATGATCTTTGGTGCCTTTGCGCACCATCTTGAAGATAGCATGCAGCGCTTCGTATTCGCTTACCGCGCCGCGTAAAGGGTTGGAGGGATCGATACCGGTAAACGCCAGCGCCGCAGGATTCAGGATCGCGCCTTCGAACGGCTCAACGTGAAAGTGCAGGGTTTCATCACGGTGTAACCAACCGTCCTCATCCATCTTGAGCGTGGTGGCCGCAATTTCCAGCAGTGCATCGGTTTGCGCGTTAAAGCCGGCGGTTTCGACGTCAATAACCACAGGATAAAAACCACGGAAGCGTTGATGAAGAGCGTTTAAGGCGTTCGATTCAGACATCAGGATCTCATAGCAAGAAATGGGGCAGCGCGCATTATGGCAAAAATTACAGGAGGGTGCAGCAGGAGAGGGAAGTCAGCCTGCAAATTAGCAGACTGACTAACGGCATCAATGACCGAGGCCGTGACCAGCGTGTTTGTTTTCGATCAGCTCGATTTTGTAGCCATCGGGATCTTCAACAAAGGCAATAATGGTGGTGCCACCTTTAACCGGACCGGCTTCACGCGTCACGTTGCCACCGACACTGCGGATGCGCTCGCAGGTCTCAGCGACGTTATCGACGCCCAGCGCGATATGACCATAAGCATTACCGAGGTCGTACTTGTCCACGCCCCAGTTGTAGGTCAGTTCGATCACCGCGCCTTCACTCTCTTCGGTGTAACCCACGAAAGCCAGGGTGTATTTGTATTCGGTGTTTTCGCTCTGACGCAGTACGCGCATGCCCAGCACACGGGTATAAAAATCGATAGAACGTTGCAGATCGCCAACGCGTAACATGGTGTGAAGTAAACGCATAACATCCTCTTTTGAAAAGTCATCAGGGAATGACAAAGACTAGCAAGTATAGCCAGTTAATGCCCTGAAGAAACAGCACTGCCGCACATCCGGTGCGGCAGCTTGATTCTTACAGGCTTGGATAATCCGTATAGCCTTCAGCGCCGCCGCCGTAGAAGCTTTCCGGGCGCTGTGGATTCAGCGGTGCTTCTTGCTGCAGACGCTCAACCAGATCCGGGTTAGCAATAAAGTCGCGACCAAAGGCCACGGCATCAATCAAGCCACGTGCAATCAGGTCGTCAGCTTTCTCAACGCTGTAAGCACCCGCACCGATAATTACGCCTGGGAACAGCGCACGCACTTTTGCACGGAAAGCATCGCTGTAAGGCTGGCCACCGGCCCAGTCTGGTTCAGACAGGTGCAGATACGCGAGACCACGCTGGCCCAGTTCGGAGATGTACCACAGCGCAGCGGCTTCTTCATCGGCTCCATTTTCCAGATTCTGGAAGGCTCCGATTGGCGAGATACGAATGCCGATACGATCGGCAGACCAGTTAGCAATCGCCGCATCCACCACTTCCAGCGCGAATCGACCGCGTTTCTCAATCGAACCACCGTATTCATCGGTACGCTGGTTGGAACCCGGTGCCAGGAACTGGTGCATCAGGTAGCCGTGGGCAGAATGCAGCTCCAGCAGGTCGAAATCGGCTTCACGCGCGTTTGCCGCCGCCTGACCGAAATCTTTTACGATCTGCTGAATTTCCGCCACGCTCAATTCACGCGGCAGGGAGGTATCTTCACGGTAAACAGTGCCATCTTCAGCACGCAATGAGGTACGCGTGCCCGCAGCCAGAGCTGAAGGTGCAACAGGCGCTTTGCCTTCCGGCTGAACGCTGTTATGCGAGATACGGCCGGTGTGCCACAGTTGCACCGCGCTGTGACCTTTCGCCGCATGAATGCTTTCGTTGATCACTTTCCACGCGGCAATTTGCTGCTGAGTATGCAAACCCGGTGCACCAGCATAACCTTTCGCCTGGAAAGAGATCTGCGTTGCTTCAGTAATGATCAGACCGGCGCTGGCGCGCTGCTGATAATATTCTGCCATCAGCGGGGTTGGGATGTCGCCCGGCTCAATGCTGCGCAGACGCGTCAGCGGTGCCATAAATACACGGTTAGGTACGGTAATCGCGCCCACTTTGAGTGGGGAGAACAGCTGTTTACTCGCCATGATGACTCCTATAAGTAGACCGGTCGTCTAGAAACTGCGGTTTTTAAAAATCAGTGGCCATTCAGCCACTGTTCAATGGTTTCAAGTGCCAGGGTAATCGGGCCTGACTCTCGCGAAATTTTGCTTTGCAAACTGGCGCCTAACCACAACAGGTAACAGCGCTGTGCCAGTTGCTCGGGCGTTTGTCCATAAGGCAGCGGCTGTTCAGCGGCGACTTCGCTCAAACAGCGGGCATAAGTCGCGATCATGGCACTGGCACCATGCTGCAAGGCATCACGCATCGGTTCTGATAAATCGCAGACTTCCGCCGATAACTTCACACCCAAACAGCCCACGATATGGCCTTGCTCGATAAACAGCGTGGCGCCATAGCGGAAGTGTGCCAGCAAACGTTCCCGCGCTGACAAGCCCGGCTGATTTAACTGCTGATCGACCTGCTGCAGGTAGTTAACGAAATAGCGTTCCAGCAACGCCACGCCAAAAGCTTCTTTGGAGCGGAAGTAGTGGTAAAACGATCCTTTTGGCACTTCCGCCAGCGCCAGCATTTCGCTCAGGCCCATGCCGGTAAAACCGCGTTGCAGACAAACCTGCTCGCCAGTAGCGAGCAGATGTTCACGGGTTTCGTTGCGTTGCACAGTCTTGTTCATGGGCCACACAGTATTAGACCAGTCGGTCTAATGCAAACCTTATCCGGCATTTTGGCACGATCTGATCATGTCCAGTTGCGGTTGGTACTCTTGCGTTTGGATGTTGAACATGCCCAAAACCGTATGGAAAAGATTGTCTTGCGACACTTTCTCACTCGCGGCCTGCTGGCGTAAACAGGTCTCGTTAATGTGGAACGCCGACGCATAGCCTGGTGACATCCACATCAACAGTGGGATATGTGTCTGCTGTGAGGGCGCAAACATATAAGGCGCACCGTGCAGATACATACCGTGTTCACCCAGTGATTCACCGTGGTCTGAGAGATAGACCAGCGCTACGTTGAAGCGATCGCTCAAAGCTTTGAGTTTATCAATGGTGCGGCTCACCATATCGTCGGTGTACAACAGAGAGTTATCATAGGTATTCACCAACGCCTGATGATCGCAATCCTGAATCTGGTTGCTATCGCAGGTTGGCGTGAAGCGACGGAATTCCGCCGGATAGCGCTGATAATAGGCTGGACCGTGGCTGCCCATTTGATGTAACACGATAATCCCGTCATTGTGCAGACTGTCCACATAGTTATCAAAACGATGCAGCAGAACATCATCGAGACAGAAACCATCGTGGCAATATTGCGACAAATTCCACTGCGTCATATCGGTGTGCGGCACGCGATCGCAGGCGCCTTTACAGCCGCCATCGTTTTCACGCCACAACACACTGACCCCGGCGTGGGCGAGAATATCTAACACGCCTTCCTGATGATGCGCCAGGTTGGCGTCGTAATGCTCTCGCGGCATGTTGGAGAACATACAGGGCACTGAAATGGCGGTC
>NZ_CAJCKS010000072.1:0-24098 GCF_903970985.1 Pantoea sp. ME81
GGGCTTCTCACCGGAGCTGCAAGGGGTTTACACCGAGGAAGATGACAGCGGACGTAAACACTTAGTGGCGAATATGATGGTGCGCTAACCTGCCCGACGGCGTGCGGTGCAATCACCGCACGCCGTCAGCACCTTATCAGTGGCGAACCACCTGAATTTTCTCTTTAGCCAGCCTTCCTGTGCGGTATGTCGCCTGCTTGCGGCGTTTACCGGTAATGTAAACACCGACGCACAGCACCATAAACGTCACCATCAGCGTCATCAGACTTTCGTAGCGATACTGTGGCAGATAGAACATATAGCCCAGCACACTGACAATCATCAAAATGCTCAGCCAGGTCAGCCACGGGAACAACCACATTTTAAAATCAGGCGTGATGCCCTGTTTTTCCATCGCCGTACGCATTCTTAGCTGTGAAACGGCAATCACCAGATAGACAATTAACGCGATCGCACCAGTGGTGGAGATCAGAAAGGCAAACACCTCGCCCGGAAAAGCGTAGTTGGCAATACAGGCGACAAAGCCCGCCAGCGTGGAACCCAATACCGCCACACGTGGCACGCCACCGTTGGATACCGTGGCGCATGAGGCCGGGGCATTACCGCGTTTACCCAGAGAATAGAGCATACGGGAAGCGGTATATAACCCGGAGTTCATGCAGCTGCACACGGCAATCAGCACCACCAAATCCACCACCAGTTTGGCACCGGGGAAGTTCAGGGTGGACAACACATACTGGAATGTTCCCTGGGCTAACAGCTGCGGATCATTCCATGCCACCAGCGACACCACGAGGAAAATAGACAGCAAATAAAATAATGCGATGCGGTAAACCACCAGATTAATCGCACGGCTGATTTTTTTACCTGGGTCTTTGGATTCCACGGCGGCAATGGTGACCACCTCCGCGCCAAAGAATGAAAAAATGGTCAGTAAAATACCGGTTAATACTGCGCCAAAACCGTGCGGCATAAAGCCAATACTGTTATATAAATGTGCCACACCACTGACATTTGCCAGCGGCCAGTATCCGGAAATCGCCACAATGCCGATGCCAATAAATCCAATAATCGCTACCACTTTGATGATGGCGAACCAGAACTCAAAGGCGCCAAAGTTTTTAACGCTAAAAAGGTTAGTGACAGTGAGCAACAGGATAATCGCAGTGGTAAATTGCCACGAGGCAATGGAAGGGAAATAAGCATGCAGAATATCGGCTCCGGCAATCGCTTCAACCGGAATCAGTAACACCCAAAACCACCAATATAGCCAGCCGATAGTGAAACCGGCCCATGGACCAATGGCTTTCGCCGCGTAGGTGGAAAAGGATCCCGAATCAGGTTGCAGCACGGCCATTTCCCCCAGCATGCGCATCACCAGCAGTACCAGCACACCGGTCATCGCGTAGGAGAGCAACACGGCCGGGCCCGCCGTGGCGATGGCATTCGCGGAGCCGACAAATAACCCGGCACCAATAATGCCAGCAATGGAGATCATACCAACCTGTCGATCTGAAAGGCCGTCGCCTAACGAGTCCTGTTTTGCGGGTGAATGGCTCATACATTTCCTCTTAGCAATTCAGGCATGACATTGGATATCCCACGGGATGCAAGCATCCGTGTTGACGAAATAATGTTGATATGCCCGATACGATGTTATTTTCCGCGATGAAGTGTGATCTTCATCGATATTTTAATTATTTAAGTCAATGCCAGAAATTATTTATAGAGCGATATGGGACGTTGTTAATTTATCTGTGGAGACGTGAAATAATCATTGCACCTTATTGAAAAAAGGGTCAATCAGGGCGGGAATGTGAGATGGGAAGAAAACGAAAGAATATAGAATATAAATGTTAGGCAGGTCGTGCGTGTGGTTGTAAAAACAACACGTTGCGATGGGCGAGGTTTCACCATATTGATTTCTTATTTTTGTGAGGTCAGGCGAAATTTATCGACGGGATATATCCCTGCGAGGGTAATTAAAAAAGAGGCAGTCAGAGTCAATCTTTTTCTCTCTGTCTGCCCCTAAAATAACTAATGCATTAACTCATCAGTTGATGATTAATACCGATGATAACTACGCTGTGCCTGATTCACCTTGTACAGATAGCGACGTGATTCGCCCGATGGATGACTCGTGGTCAGCGTTTGATACACATCATTAGGCGACATGTCGTTAATCTTCGCGAAGGCACGATCTTTATCGCTGGAGAACACGCGCAGTACGCTACCCGCGCCGCCGTTGTAGGCGGTAATTACCGCGTAGCGGCGTGACACTGGATCCTGAATCCCGCCTAAATAACTCTTCTGCAACAGCGACAGATAGGCCGTTCCCGCATCAATGTTATTGGCCGGATCGAGCAGATAGCTGCGGCTCGGTTTACCCCACTTGCCCTTCATGCGGAACACATCCACGCCAGCGGTGTGCTGAACCACCTGCATCAAGCCCAGCGCATCGGAGTTGCTGACCGCATAGGGGTTGAAGCTCGATTCCGTCTGCATAATCGCCAGAATCAGGGATGCATCTACGCCGTACTCTTCAGCGGCTTTACGCACCAGCGGCAGATATTTGTGCGCACGTTTGTCGAGGTGGTTTGGCACCATCGGAATGGTGACCGACCAGATGACATGCAGGCCAGAAGTGCGTTTTTGTAGTTTGTTCTGAATCAGATAATCGGCGAAATTGGCCGCGCGTCCCTGCCAGCGAATCGGCTGACCGGTGTTATCCAGCACCTGGCCGTAAAGCAGCGGCTCTTTACTGATCTGAATATCATTGGCATCGGAGTAGAGATCGACATTACCCGGATCGTCACCAATCAACAGCGTGGTGATGATCGCCTGGCGCAGGCTGGCCATCGGATCGGTGCCAGCAATGGTCTCAATGGTGATGCTACCGCTGTCGAAGTTGATGTGACTGCGGGTGTAATAGCTGTCGCTATATTTGACGTAATCCTTCGGTCCAGCGATCAGAACCTCATTGATACCCCAAATATTTTCAATGTTGGCGGCGAACTGCCCCATCAGGATGTCGAAACCGTTGGTGTCCTTAACCCACTCTTCGTGATACTGCGATTTTTTTTGTCCGGAGCAGGAAACCAAAAGTGGAGCAATCACTAACAGCGCTATCAGTTTTTTATTCATTGTAAATGCGTGCCTGATTCAAAAAGAGGGCCTCAAAGGGAGGCCCTGAACGATTATTTTTCTGGCGGGGTGAAACCTTCGATGTGCACATCTTTGCCTTCGAACAGGAAATTGATCATCTCCTTTTCCAGCACTTTGCGATCTTCCGGGTTCATCATGTTGAGCTTTTTCTCATTGATCAACATGGTCTGCTTGGACATCCACTGCTGCCAGGCTTCTTTGGAAATCTCATTGTAGATGCGCTTACCGATCTCGCCTGGATAGAGCTGGAAATCCTGCCCTTCAGCGTCGCGTTGCAGAAACGTACAAAAAATGGTGCGGCTCATTACTCTTCCTCTTGGATCACGCGCGTGTGCAGTGCCAGTTGCTGGGGATGGCGCAATTCGTGCAGTAAACGCTCTACGGGCGCTGCCAAACCCACTGACGGTGGTTGCGCTAAGTTATACCAGAGACCGCTCGCTTCATCCATCAGCGACCCGGCAGAAGGCCACGCCAGCCACATAGGCACAATGTCTAAGTGGAAATGACTAAAGGTATGACGAAAAGCCGTCAGCTGCTGTGGTTTGGCGTGAATGCCGCGTTCGGCCAGCCAGTCAGTTAGCGCTTGCTCACTGGTGAACTGTGGGAAGCAGAACAAACCGCCCCATAATCCCACCGGCGGACGTTGCTCCAGGAATACGTCGTCGCCGTGCTGAATCATGAGGAACCAGCCGGTGCGCTCTGGAATCGTCACTTTGGGTTTTTTACCCGGATATTCGGCCCAACTATTGTTGGCATACGCTACACAACCGTTGCTGACCGGGCAAATTTCACACTTAGGACGTGAGCGAGTACACACTAACGCACCGAGGTCCATCATCGCCTGATTAAACTGGCTTACGCCTTCGGCAGGTGTCACTTCTTCGCTAATCTGCCATAAACGTTTCTCAACGTCTTTTTTGCCCGGCCAACCGCCAACAGCATAACACCGGGCCAGCACGCGCTTGACGTTGCCATCCAGAATCGGGAAGTGCAGGCCGAGCGATAAGGACAGCACTGCACCCGCGGTGGAGCGTCCAACGCCGGGCAGCGCGGCTACATCATCGAAATTGCGTGGGAACTCGCCGCCGTGCTTATCCACCACCTGTTTCGCCGCTTTATGCAGGTTGCGCGCACGGGCGTAATAGCCGAGGCCGGTCCACAGATGCAGTACTTCGTCCAGCGGTGCAGCGGCCAGATCGGCAATCGTCGGGAAGCGCGCCATAAAGCGTTCAAAGTAAGGGATAACGGTGGCAACTTGCGTCTGCTGCAGCATCACTTCGGAGAGCCACACTTTATAAGGTGTCTTCTCCTGCTGCCACGGCAGGGTTTTGCGGCCGAAGCGCTGATACCACTCCAGCACCTGTTGCGCGAACTGCGGCGCTTGCATCATTTGAGGAAATATTCCGTGTTTGCTCTACAATCAGGCAGGAATTCCAGCACAGAGACATCGGGGTGTAAACCGGAAGATTGCAAAGGCTTGCTTCTGCTATCTAACTTTGCATAATGCCCGTTTCCCAGAAAAGGCTAACCAGCAGGCTTCAACATGATTAATGACGTCATCACCCCGGAATTTGATGAGAACGGGCGGCCATTACGCCGTATCCGCAGTTTTGTGCGCCGCCAGGGGCGCTTAACGAAAGGACAGCAGCTCGCGCTCGATAATTACTGGCCGGAGATGGGCGTCGAGTTCCAGCAGGAACCGCTGGATTTGGCAGCACTGTTTGGCCGTGAAGCGCCAGTGGTGCTGGAAATCGGTTTTGGCATGGGCGCCTCACTGGTGACCATGGCGCAAAATAATCCTCACCAGAACTTCCTCGGTCTTGAAGTGCATGCGCCGGGCGTGGGAGCCTGTCTGGCTTCTGCCAAAGAGGCAGGCGTGGAAAACCTGCGTGTGATGTGTCACGACGCAGTAGAAGTGTTGCAGCAGATGATTCCGGATAACTCACTGCGCATGGTTCAGCTGTTCTTCCCGGATCCATGGCATAAAGCGCGCCACAATAAACGTCGCATTGTGCAGGTACCTTTTGCCGAGCTGGTGATGCGTAAGCTGAAGCTGGGCGGCGTGTTCCATATGGCCACCGACTGGGAAGATTACGCGACACACATGCTGGAAATCATGAACAGCGTGGATGGGTATAAGAACCTGTCAGAAGGTAATGATTACGTGCCGCGTCCGGAAACGCGTCCGTTAACGAAATTTGAGCAGCGCGGGCAGCGACTGGGCCATGGCGTTTGGGATCTGATGTTTGAGAGGATTAAATAATGGCCGTACAGCGTAGCCGTCGTTTACGTAAAAAACTGCATATCGATGAGTTTCAGGAGTTAGGTTTCTCTGTGGCCTGGCGTTTTGCCGAAGGCACCACCGAGGAGCAGATTGATGCCACGCTGGATCAGTTTATTACTGAAGTGATCGATCCCAATGGCCTGGCGTATGACGGCAGCGGTTATCTGGTGTGGGAAGGTCTGGTTTGCTTGCAGGAAACCGGTAAGTGCACCGATGAGCACCGTGAGCTGGTGCGCAAATGGCTGGAGAAACGCGAGCTGTCAGATGTTCAGGTAACTGAACTCTTTGACGTCTGGTGGGACTAAGTAATCTACTGGCCTGAGATATCGCTTCAGGCTAGCTCACTTGCGCTTTTGGCGCCGGGCAGTGCGCTCACAAGTTGCGAAAGCGACTTGTACGCCCAAAGGGCGGCTCCGAAAGGGGCGAGCAACGTGAGTCATTCTTATGTACTCAGGCGCGATCCGATTACTGTGCGCTGACCGTCACCAAATTCGCTGCGCCGCTTACGCCTGACTTGTACTAACTGCAAAGGCGTGGGCGGCTTTTCATTTTAGGGAGATTTCATGGTTCGTAAGGCGCTTCTTACCGCACTGCTGCTGGCCGCAGCGACACAGGCGCAGGCTGATTATCAGTGCAGCGTTAATCCTCAGGATGATGTGATCATCAAACCGCAGAGCGTGCAGGTGGTCGGCACCAACGGTAATCTTGAAATCTCACCGCAGGGCGATGTGACCTTTAACGGGCAGAAAGCCAACGTGGATAACGCCACGCGACAGAAAGCCATCGACTATCAGAATGCGTTACGTCGGGACTTGCCGTGGGTGGATAACGGGGCCTCGACGCGTCTGGAACGCAGCCGTGTGGCGCTGGATAAAGTGATTGTGGAAAAGCTCGGTGCCAACAGCAACGTGCGCAATCGCCTGACCAAGCTGGATGGACAGCTGAAGCAGCAGATGAACCGTATCATTGAGCATCGTCCGGATGGTTTGACCTTCCACCACCAGGCAATTGACCAGGTGCGCGCCGATGGCGAAAAACTGGTGCAGAGCACGCTGGGCGGTATTATGCAGGATAGTCTGAACGAGATGGGCAGCAGCCAGGCCGCCAGCGGCAGTAATCCACTACAGGCGATTATGGGCAACCTCGGCGGTCTGCAGCAGGCGGTTCAGGCGGAATGGAATAAGCAGGAACAGGACTTTCAGAACTTCGGTCATGAGGTGTGTAATCGCGTGACGGATCTGGAAGGGCAGCGCAAAGCGTTAGTGCAGGGCGTTAAAGGTTAAAAAAAACCAGCGGGACGAAGTAGCGTGCCGCTGGGTTATATGACTGTTTGAACTACATAAACAGTTCAAGCAGCGAATTCAGGAACAACTTCCCTTTTTCGGTTATCTGCCACTGCTCTGCGGTTTCCACCACGTAACCTGCCTCGATCGCTGCATCCATCTGTGCGCGAATCACTTGCTCATCCAGCCCGGTATAGCGGCTGAAATCTGCACGCGGTGCGGCTTCCAGCAGACGGAAGCGGTTCATAAAGAACTCAAACGGCTTGTCATCGTTCTCCACGTTGTGCTGCTTGTCGAGGTACTTACCTTGCATAAAGCCGCGCGGATGACGGGTTTTCACCGTTCGCACAATTCTGCCATCCGGTTGCGTCAATTTGCCGTGGGCACCACAGCCGATGCCAAGGTAATCACCAAAGCGCCAGTAGTTGAGGTTGTGCTCGCAGCGATAACCCGGCTTCGCATAGGCCGAGGTTTCATACTGCTGATAACCGGCGGCACTCAGCAACTCATGGCCTTGTTCGTAGATGTCCCACAGCGCATCGTCATCCGGCAACACCGGCGGACGCGAGCTGAACATCGTGTTCGGCTCGATGGTCAGCTGATACCACGACAGGTGCGGCGGATTCAGCGCAATCGCCTGACGCAAATCGTCCAGTGCCTCTTCCAGTGACTGATCGGGCAAGCCGTGCATCAGATCGAGGTTAAAGCTGCGCAGACCAAGACCGGCGGCGAGATGGGCGGCACGTACCGCTTCATCAGGGCCGTGAATGCGCCCTAAGCGCTCCAGCTTCTGCGGGCTAAAACTCTGCACGCCAATCGAAATACGGTTAATACCGGCTTTCTGGTAGCCGCTGAAGCGATCCGCTTCCACGGTGCCCGGATTGGCTTCCATGGTGACCTCTGCATCGGCCGCCAGCGGCAGGCGCGCACGCACGCCATCCATCAACATTTGCATGGCGTTGCTGCTGAGCAAGCTCGGTGTGCCGCCGCCAATGAAGATGGTGCGCACTTCGCGGCCAGCGGTAAGCGGCAGATCCTGTTCAAGGTCGCTGAGCAGATGCTGCACATACTCGATGTGCGGCACCTCGCCTTTTAACGCGTGAGAGTTGAAATCACAGTACGGACACTTCTGCACACACCACGGAATGTGGATGTACAGGCTTAACGGAGGTAACTCAGGCATTGCGCATCGCATCCAGTAACAGCGTCAATGCTTTGCCACGGTGAGAAACAGCACGCTTTTCATCTTTACTCAGCTCTGCTGCGGTTTTGCCCAGTTCAGGAACATAGAATATCGGGTCGTAACCAAAGCCACCTTCACCTGCGGCTGCACGGGTGATTTCACCCGCCCAACTGCCGTGGAACACCAGCGGTGTCGGATCTTCCGCATGGCGCAGGTAAACCAGCACGCAATGGAACTGCGCCTGACGCTCGCCCTCCGGCACGTTTTCCAACGCCACCAGCAGCTTATCGAGATTTTGCTGATCGCTGGCGTCTTCTCCGGCATAACGCGCCGAGTAGATGCCTGGCGCGCCGCCGAGCGCATCCACCGCCAGACCAGAGTCATCGGCAATCGCTGGCAGACCGGTGATCTGCGCAGCATGGCGCGCTTTGAGAATGGCATTTTCAATAAAGGTCAGACCGGTTTCTTCCGCTGACTCAACGCCCAGCTCGGTTTGCGCCACGATATCGAGGCCGAAGGCCGCTAACAGATCGGCCAGTTCACGAACTTTGCCCGGATTACCGGTGGCGAGTACGACTTTTTGCATAACAGTTCCAGATTAACGAATTACAGCAAATACCAGAGACCTGGGAACAGGTCCATGCCGAGGAAATTCAGCGCGTACAGCACCAGAATCACAATCATGGCAGAGAAATCGATGCCGCCCATCGCAGGCAGAATACGGCGAATCGGTGCCATCAGCGGTTCAGTCAGCTGAATCAACACGTAATCAATCGGGCCACGTCCCTGGCTGATCCAGCTCATCAGCGAACGAATGATGATCACCCAGAACACCAGATAACCGGCGGATTTCACCAGTGACAACAGGCCGACTAACAGATTGGTGGGATCCACCGAGAACACGCCAACCTGAATTAACAGTAGCACCGGATATTTCAGGGTGGTCAGTACAAAGGCCAGCACCAGCGAGGCTGTGTCAATCGGGCCTATCGCTGGCAGCACGCGGCGCAGCGGCTTGATAATTGGCTGTGTAATCTTCACCACGAACTGTGACAGCGGGTTATAGAAATCACAGCGTGACCACTGCATCCAGATGCGCAGCAGCAATACCATCACGTACAGGTCGATCAGCGTTTTGACTAAAAACGTCATTGTTAACATGAGGTTCCTCAATTATTGTTGTGAAGGTCGCGCATAATCCCGCGCGCCAAATACGGCGGTGCCAATGCGCACCATGGTGCTGCCTGCGGCGATTGCCGCATCCATGTCGTCGCTCATTCCCAGAGAAAGCGTATCGACATCAGGGTAATCCTGTTTTAGAGCGTTAAACGCGTCAGCCATCTGCTGACATACCGCGAACTGTCGATCGTAATCTGACTCCGGCGCCGGGATCGCCATCAATCCGCGCAAGCGCAGACGTGGCAATGCGGCTATCTGCGCCGCCAGCGCCGGAATGGCCTCCAGCATGATGCCAGATTTGCTGTTCTCGTCACTGATATTTACCTGAATTAACACGTTAAGCGGTGGCAACGCTGCCGGACGCTGATCGTTGAGGCGGTGTGCAATGCGTTCACGATCCACGGTGTGACACCAGGCAAAATTCTCCGCCACCAGGCGGCTTTTATTGGATTGTAGCGGCCCGATAAAGTGCCACTGCAGATCAGGATGTGCGGCCAGCTCAGCCACCTTTTCAACCCCTTCCTGTACGTAATTTTCACCGAATGCCTGCTGACCCGCAGCAATCGCCTCTGCGACTGCGCTCGCAGGTTTGGTTTTGCTCACTGCAAGCAGGGTAATTTCTTCTGGCGCGCGGCCGCAGCGTGCAGCGGCAGTGGCGATACGCTCACGCACTTGCTGTAGGTTGTGCTCAATGGAAGTCATAGTCAGGAGAAGTTAAATGGATTTGGATGAAGTTGTGGCCCTTAGTGTAAAGCATAACGCCGCCGATCTGCACCTTTGCAGCGGACATTTACCGCACTGGCGACGGCAGGGGGTGCTGGAGCCGATCCCACAACAAACCGCATTGGATGGCGACTGGCTGGAAACCTTTTTGCAACAGTGGCTCAGCGGCGTACAGCAGGATGAGCTGGAAGCGAGCGGGCACGTTGATTTTGCCATCACCCTGAAAAGCGGCGTGCGTTTGCGTGCCAACCTGTTTATGCAGCGCCACGGTTTATCGCTGGCGCTGCGCTTGATTGACAGCCAGGCGCCCAACATCAACCCATTGCAACTGCCTGACGTGGTAACGCAGTTGTTGCAGCTGGAAGAGGGGCTGATCTTAATCACGGGTGCCACCGGCAGCGGTAAATCCACCACGCTGGCTGCGATGGTGGACAGCCTCAATCGCGAACAGGCACGCCACATTATTACGCTGGAAGATCCGATTGAATTTGTGCATCACAGCCAGCGCTCGTTGATACAGCAGCGGGAAGTGGGCGCACACACGGTGTCATTCCAGCAAGGATTGAAAGCGGCGCTGCGCGAAGACCCGGATGTGATTCTGTTGGGTGAGCTACGTGACAGCGAGACCATTCGGCTGGCGCTGACGGCGGCAGAGACCGGGCATCTTGTACTGGCAACGTTGCACACGCGAGGTGCCACGCAAGCGGTGGATCGGCTGGTGGATGTGTTTCCTGCCGAGGAAAAAAACCTGGTGCGCACCCAGTTGGCGGGCAGTTTGAAAGCGGTGCTGGCACAGCGTTTGGTGCCGGCAAAAAACGGCGGGCGAATTGGCTTGTTCGAGGTGTTGGTGGCCACGCCTGCGGTGACCAATTTAATCCGTGAGGGCAAGATGCATCAACTGCCTGGCGTGCTGCAAACCGGCGCGCAGTCAGGGATGCAGACGTTCGCGCAGAGCGAACAGGCGCGACAACAGGCGGGATTGATTTGAGAATTTGCGAGTCGATTCAAAAGGGCGGGCATGATTTGCGTGCCTGCGAGTTGCTACTAAAGGGCGGGGCATGATTTGAATGCTTGCAAGCCGATACAAGGGAGTGGGCATGATTTGAGTGCCTGCGAGTTGATACAAAGAGGCGGGGATGATTTTAATGCCTGCGAGTCGTTACAAAAGGGCGGGGCATGATTTGCGCGCCTGTGAGTCAATACAAGTGGCAGAATTGATTGGCGTGTTCGCAGGTTGCCGTAAATGGCGGGAGCACTATAGCCGAGCGAATAACAAGCAAGCTGTTGCCGCAATTTGTCAGGTGCGCATTCACGCGCACCTGGATTTCAATCAGTGCGTATCGAACCAATCTTCCAGAATGATCACCGCCGATTGCGAATCGACCTGACCTTTTTGCAATGCACGGAAGCCACCGCGTTCGAACAGGTCGGCGCGCGCTTCCACGGTGCTTAACCGCTCGTCCTGCAGCTCAACGCGCACGCCGAATCGGCCATGAATGCGATTGGCGAACTTACGGGCGCGATCGGTTAACGGCTGCTCGGTGCCGTCCATGTTCAACGGCAAGCCCACCACCACATAATCAGGCTGCCACTCTTTCAGCAGCTTCTCGATCAGCTTCCAGTCCGGCGTGCCGTCCTGTGCTTTGAGCGCGGTGAGTGCGCGTGCGGTGCCGGTCAGTTGTTGGCCGACCGCCACACCGATGCTTTTGGTGCCGAAATCGAAGCCCAGCAAGGTTTCACTGGCCATCAGGCGTGCCCTGCATCGCTGGTCATATTATGAATATCAATGCCCATGCTGCGTGCGGCTTCGCGCCAGCGCTCGGCGATTGGCGTCTGGAACAGAATATTGCTGTTCGCGGGTGTGGTTAGCCAGGCATTTTCCAGCAGCTCGTTCTCCAGCTGATCTTTTTCCCAGGCGCAATAACCTAAAGCCACCAGCACGTTATCGGGCTGTTCTGAGGTGCCGATCGCTTCCAGCACATCCCGTGAAGTGGTGATCACGGTATTGTCAGAAATACGAATGCTGGAAGAGTAAATTTTCTGGGCAGAGTGCAGGATAAAGCCGCGATCTTCCGCCAGCGGACCGCCGGCAAACACCGGTTTGTCCAGCTTGATGGCCGGGTCACGTTCTGATGGGCTGATTTTAAGTTTCTTCAGGATGCCTTCGACCGTCAGGTTTTCCATCGGTTTGTTTACGATTAAACCCATGGCGCCATCTTCATTGTGCTCGCAGATATACACTACCGAGCGTTTGAACAGCGGGTCCTGCAGCGACGGCATCGCAATCAAAAAATGATGCTGTAAATTCATTCTCACTCGTATACCAAAAATAACCGGCGCGGCCGCAGCCACGTCGGTTTTGGGTTCTCACGGCGCTTACACGCCGTTGACATCAGCCCAGGCGTTTCTCAATGGCATCCATCAGCATGCCGGTGATCGAGATCGGGAATGCAGCCTCGATTTCACGCACGCAGGTTGGGCTGGTTACGTTAACTTCGGTGAGTTTATCACCAATGATGTCCAGACCGACAAAAATCAGCCCTTTAGCTTTCAGCGTTGGACCCACGCGACGGGCGATTTCCCAATCGCTGTCACTCAACGGGCGTGCTTCACCGCGGCCACCGGCAGCCAGGTTACCACGAGTTTCGCCACCCTGTGGGATGCGCGCCAGGCAATACGGCACTGGCTCGCCATCCACTACCAGCACGCGCTTATCGCCGTCTTTGATCGCCGGCAGATAGTTTTGCGCCATGCAGAAGTTCTGGCCGTGATTGGTCAGGGTTTCGGTGATGACACCAAAGTTCGGGTCGTCCTGCTTCACGCGGAAGATCGAGGCACCGCCCATGCCGTCCAGCGGCTTGAGAATCACATCACCGTGCTCCTGCCAGAAGGCACGCAGCTGCTCTTTATTGCGGGTCACCAGCGTGTCTGGCGTCAGGTCGGCGAACCACGCGGTGTACAGTTTCTCGTTACAGTCACGCAGGCTCTGCGGTTTGTTGACGATCAGCGTACCTTGCTCTTCCGCGCGCTCCAGCAGGTAGGTGGCATAGATGAATTCGGTATCGAACGGCGGATCTTTACGCATCAGCACCACGTTGAGATCGGCCAGCGGGATTACCTGCTCACTGCCGAACTCGTACCATTTGTCGTAGTTCTGCTCAACGCTCAGCAGGCGCGTGCGGGCGTAGGTGACGCCACCGCGCAGGGAGAGATCGCCCATCTCCATGTAATGAATTTCGTAACCACGGCGCTGTGCTTCCAGCAACATGGCGAAGCTGGTGTCTTTTTTAATGTTGATGGACGAAATTGGGTCCATAACGATGCCAAGCTTAATCATTATTCTCTCCTCAAAGGGGGAATTTATTGCCCCGTTCCGTGACAGCGCTGCGGCTTTTCACGTGCGTAGTTTTAAAACCCTAAAAGTATCCCTTAACCCAGGTCACCAAACCTCACCTGAAGTGCCGTAATGGCCGTCAGTGCAGTGGTTTCTGTGCGCAGCACGCGTGGGCCCAACAAAATATCGGTGAAACCCTGCTGCGCGGTCATGGCTATTTCGTCTGCGGATAAGCCGCCTTCCGGACCAATCAGCAGGCGTACACGTTCAACCGGCTGCGGCAGAGTGTTAATACTGTGGCTGGCACGCGGATGCAGATTGAGCTTTAAACCGCTTTCCTGCTCGGCACACCAGGCTTCCAGCGTCATCGCTTCACGGATTTCCGGCACACGATTACGGCCGCACTGTTCACAGGCGGCAATCGCAATTTTTTGCCATTGCTGAATCTTCTTCGCCAGTCGTTCAGCATCCAGCTTTACGCCGCAGCGCTCCGAAAACAAGGGTGTAATCACGTTCACGCCGAGTTCGATTGATTTCTGGATAGTGAATTCCATTTTTTCGCCGCGCGACATCACCTGCCCAAGATGGAGATGGAGCGGAGATTCACGGTCATCAGGCTGACTGGCAAGGACCCTTACTTTTACACGCTTTTTATCAGCCTGGGTGATTTCGGCGTTAAAAGTCAGATTACTGCCATCAAACAGCTCAATTTGTTGACCGGCGGTCATGCGCAGCACGCGCCCGACGTGGTTAGCGGCATCTTCGTCGAGGAAGACTTCACTGTTAACTTCAAGAGGTTCGGGATGATAAATGCGAGGTATGCGCATGCGGTTCCTGCCAGCGTTATGCCGTGTCTTCGGACACGGCCCAATCGGAAAAAAGCTAGTGTAGGGTAGCGCTTTTAGCGCTGGCAAGCCTGTTGTACATAGGGATTGTGATTTCCCTGCACCTGCGCGATGCGGTTGTCGCGTTCACACTCCCATTGGCTTACCGGATATTGCTTGTTCCAGGCGGTGAACAGTTGGGTCTGCTGGCGTGACAGACGCAACTGATACTGGTCACGCATGTAGAAGTAAGTGCGGGCGATGGCACCGCGTGCACGCTCGGGTGGCTGCGCCAGCTTCTGCTTGAAATCGACTTTCATTGCGCACTGACCATATTGCGCGTCGCCGCCGTTCCACTGGCTGTACTGGAAGTTATTGCGATCGCCATTCACTTCACCAATCGCCGGTTGCAGATTGTGCAGGTCGCTTTCAATGCGGCGGTAATCGGCATCTTTACTGCAGTTTTTACGGCCGCCATTTTGCCAGCACTGGCGCTGATGGCCGAACTCCCATGCAGGCATCACATGTTCCCACTCAATACGTTCAGCGCGGTTGGCATTTTTACGCACGCTGTAGCCGCAGCTACTGAGATCGGGCTCGCCTTTCTTGCCGTGCCAGCTGATTTTGCAGCCGCAGTAAAATTCGGCGGGCGCATCGGCATTGATCTGCGCGGCGACCACTTTGGCCTGCTGGAAGTTATTTTGATTGTAGTGGGTGATGCTGAGGCTGAAGGCGCTAATGGGGGCAACTAATAAGGAGAGTAACAACAGCGTTTTGCGAGACATATTCCAAAAATTACCTGATGCGTAAAAAGGCGGCAGGGTAACAGAATGGCGCAGGGTGGGAAATCAGATAAACGGATTAACTTGCTGAAAATTCACCAGGTTGCAGCAAAGTACCGCATTGCACGCAGCGGTATTCACTTTCCCCCCGTAACACGCGATTGTGTCGGCGTACGGTGAGCTGATGTTGCTGACAGCGGCAGCGATAGGGGAAGGTATTGCTGCGCACCGACGCGATTTCGAACTGATGGGTACGACGCGCGGGAACGCCGAGCACGTTCTCCATCATCCACTTCCACTCTTTGCCGTGCGGTGGCACGCGACCAAAGGTTTTCCATACCAGCAGGTGCGCCAGTTCGTGCGGCACCACCTCGTCCACAAAGGCCTGCTGATTCTCCAGCAATAGCACCGGGTTGATGCGAATCTCCCATTTCTCCAGCCAGGCCGTACCGGCAGCGGTGCCGCGCTGCTGATACACCAGCTTCGGCTCGTCATAGTGACGCTCCAGCTTTTGATTGGCGAGCTGCAAATGGTGACGCAACGAGCGTATCACGGCTTGTTGCAGGGCAATGGGAAGGCGAGGTGTTTTCATGTCGGGCAGGATAACCTGGTACGCACAAATGCGCACCTGACGAAACGCACAAAAAAAGGGCCGCCAATCGGCAGCCCTTCGTATCGCTTATCGACCTTATTGCTGTCCGATATCGCGCAGTTTTTTGCCTTGCATCAGGTTGCGCTCGATGTGTTCCAGCGAGACGTTTTTGGTCTCTGGAATCAGCGCCACGGTCAGCAGGATAAAGAACACATTCAGACCTGCGTATACCCAGAAGGTCGGCGCGTTGCCCAGCGTGTTCAGCATGGTCAGGAAGGTGGCACCGACGATCATGTTGGCAATCCAGTTGGTTGCGGTCGACACGGTGATACCAAAATCGCGGCCTTTCAGCGGCTGAATTTCTGAACACAGAACCCAGATCAACGGACCGGCAGACATCGCAAAACCAACGATGAACATCAGCAGCATGGCGACAGCAAAGTATTGTGCGGAAGCGGAGTTAATGCCGATGTGCAGCATGGTACCGAGGATACCCATACCTGCAGCCATCACGATGAAGCCCAGCACCAGCGTCGGTTTACGGCCCCAGCGATCCACCAGGCCAATCGCAATAAAGGTCGCCAGTACGTTGACCAGACCGACAATGACCGTGCCCCACATCTGCTGAGTGGTATTGGCGAAGCCCGCAATCTCAAAGATTTTTGGCGCGTAATACATGATGACGTTCATACCGGTGAACTGCTGCATCACCTGCAACAGCACGCCCAGGAACACCGCACGGCGGAAGTTGCTGTTGCTCTGGAACAGCTGCCAGCCAGACTGTTTGATCTTCAGGCTTTCACGAATCTCATCCAGTTCACGTTTAGCTTGTTCGCTGGTATCACGCAGACGAGCCAGCACGCGTTCTGCACTGCGGAAATCGCCTTTCGCCGCCAGCCAGCGTGGACTGTTTGGCAGGAAGAATACGCCTACCAGCAGCAGCACGGCCGGAATGGTGATGATACCCAGCATCCAGCGCCATGCGCCTGCGTCACTAAATGCAGTGTCAGACAGATACGCGCCCAGGATACCGATGGTGATCATCAGCTGATACAGAGAAATCATGCTGCCACGAATCTTTTCCGGTGCGATTTCAGAAAGATACAGAGGAGCAGTGTAAGACGCGACACCTACTGCCAGGCCGAGTACTACACGTGCAGCAATCAGCATGTCCGGGCTAACCGCCATGGCTGACCACAGTGAACCGATCACGAACAGAATTGCACCCGCCATCAGGCTCTTTTTACGGCCGAGATGTGAAGACATCCAGCCGCTACCAATCGCACCGACAGCCGCACCGAACATCATTGAGCTGACAATCCACTCTTGCTCATGTGCAGTCACGTTGAAATCTTTGGCGATGAAGGGCAGGGCACCAGCGATAACGCCGATATCCAGACCAAACAGCAGGCCGGCCAGAGCCGCTAAGAAGCAGACAAACAAGGTCATCATCTTGTTCGACGTTCTGCTCTTATGAGTATTACCAGGCATAATGCCTCCGAAGTTTATCTATCATTGTTTTTATCAATGTTATGAAACCTGCCGACGGAAAAAAGTGAGGATGATCACATCAGTGTAATCGGTTACACACGCTGAAACCCTGCAATCCAGCATTTTCCGCCTGAAATAGTTACGTAACCAGTAAGGTATAGCACCCTTTAAGTTTCTGACATCTCTCTAAATATCGGCTATCAGACGACGCTGAAAATAACGCATTTTCATACGAATAACTACGCTGAAAATTCTCTAAATAACAGATTACAAAAGGTTATCAAAATGTAATCGTTAACACTTTGTTGTAAGCATCGAAAATGAAGTGTAGACAGCGGGAAAAAATGTGCAGGCTGGTTAACGGGCATAAAAAAGCCCGCAATAAGCGGGCTCGTTTTTGCAGGATTGTAAGATTACAGGCCCGCAGCCTCGCGCAGTTGAGCAGCTTTATCAGTCTGCTCCCACGGGAAGTGTTCGCGACCAAAGTGACCGTAAGCGGCGGTCTCTTTGTAGATTGGCTTCAACAGATCCATCATCTGAATCAGGCCGTATGGACGCAGGTCGAAGAACTCGCGCACCAGCAGGGTCAACTGCTCGGTAGGGACTTTCTCAGTACCGAAAGTTTCCACCATGATGGAGGTTGGCTCAGCCACGCCAATCGCGTAAGAAACCTGGATTTCGCAACGGTCAGCCAGACCAGCCGCGACGATGTTTTTCGCGACATAGCGTGCAGCGTAAGCAGCAGAACGGTCAACTTTAGACGGGTCTTTACCAGAGAACGCACCGCCACCGTGACGCGCCATACCGCCGTAAGTATCAACGATGATTTTACGACCGGTCAGACCGCAGTCGCCCATTGGGCCGCCGATCACGAAGCGACCGGTTGGGTTGATATGGTATTTGGTGCTGGCATTCACCCACTCTGCAGGCAGTACCGGCTTGATGATCTCTTCCATCACCGCTTCACGCAGATCGGCTGTCGAAATTTCTTCAGCGTGCTGAGTCGACAGGACAACCGCATCGATACCGACAATTTTGCCGCCATCGTACTGGAAAGTGATCTGGCTTTTCGCATCCGGACGCAACCACGGCAGTGAGCCGCTTTTACGCACTTCAGCCTGACGCTGCACCAGACGGTGGGCGTAGGTTACCGGAGCAGGCATCAGCACGTCGGTTTCGTTGGTGGCGTAGCCAAACATCAGGCCCTGGTCGCCCGCGCCCTGTTCCAGCGGATCGGTACGGTCAACACCCTGGTTTATGTCAGGAGACTGCTTGCCAATCGCGCTCAGTACGGCGCAAGAGTTCGCATCAAAGCCCATATCGGAATGGACATAGCCGATTTCACGTACGGTATTACGGGTGATCTCTTCGATATCAACCCAGGCGCTGGTGGTGATTTCACCGCCAACCAGCACCATACCGGTCTTAACGTAAGTTTCGCAGGCCACGCGTGCTTTTGGATCCTGTTCAAGGATCGCATCTAACACGGCATCGGAAATTTGGTCAGCGATTTTATCAGGATGTCCTTCTGATACGGACTCAGATGTAAATAGGTGTTTAGCCATTCTGTTCTTTACCTTACAAATGGTTTGAATTCGACTGCATAGCGTAAGTGGACCAGGCCGACTCGACGCCCCTTCAGGCAAAGCCGCGAGCAGTAGGGAGTATTGGCGTAATAGCCGACACCGCCTGGATGTTAACCAGTTTAGATGGAAAACCATCTGGACGGCTATTCTAGGTTACACAGTGAGCACTTTTCCAGTGCTTTTTCTGATTCCGCACGTTTACGCAAGTGAGCAGATGGAAGAAATTCCTGACACCTTCCACAGATCCCAGACAAAGATTTTGCTTTTTCACCCTGCAAACTGTATAAAACGCCGCTGCTGTCGACCACAGTACAAAAGGATGACGCCACCGCGCGTCGCGCCGTCAGAGCTATTCTCTGATTTTCACCCAGGCCGTTTCTCGTTTGCTGTTTGCAGGCGTTGGAGGTGATAAAAGTCATGAACCACACTTCTCTTCTTTTCGGTTCACTGCGCTCAACGGGCGCACTGGCAATCCTTTCCCAATCCAGTCTTATTCTTTTCTCTCGTCGAAGTTTTGCACGTTGCGGTAATTATCCCGACACGAGCGCCGGCTAAGCTATTCCCTCATTTCTGTCGCTGTGTTTCACTCGTCTTAGGCGGTGAAAAGCGTTGGCTTTTGGCCCGTTTTTTACTGACTACAGCGTGGTGTTTTACACTTAGAGTCAGCAACGTGCACGGCAACCCGATAATCGGAGCTCAGCAGGATGGGGAAATGTTTACCCGGACTCACAATAGCAAGACCCGGCAACTGTTTCATATTTCAACGGAAAATTGAGGTTCGCGATGTCTGACGACATGAAGAATATCAAGGGTTCGTCAGCTGGCGAACAGGGTGTACTCCGCTCCATGCAGGAGGTGGCGATGAACGATCAGGAAGCGAGCAGAATGCTGCGTACCTACAATATTGCCTGGTGGGGTAATAACTATTATGACGTCAACGAGCTGGGGCACATCAGCGTGTGTCCGGATCCGGATCAGCCGGAAGTGCGCGTTGACCTGGCGAAACTGGTCAAAGAGCGTGAAGCCGATGGCCAGCGTCTGCCTGCGCTGTTCTGCTTCCCGCAGATTTTACAGCATCGCCTGCGTTCAATTAACGCCGCCTTTAAACGTGCGCGCGAATCCTACGGCTACAAGGGTGACTACTTTCTGGTTTACCCAATTAAGGTTAACCAGCATAAGCGCGTGATTGAATCACTGGTGAACTCCGGTGAGCCACTGGGCCTGGAAGCCGGTTCGAAAGCCGAGCTGATGGCAGTGATCGCGCACGCGGGTAAAACCCGTTCGGTGATCGTCTGTAATGGCTATAAAGACCGCGAATACATTCGTCTGGCGCTGATTGGCGAGAAACTCGGTCACAAGGTTTACCTGGTGATCGAGAAAATGACCGAAGTGCGCCTGGTGCTGGAAGAGGCGGAGCGCCTGAACGTGATCCCACGTTTGGGGATTCGCGCGCGTCTGGCTTCGCAAGGCTCCGGTAAATGGCAGTCGAGCGGTGGTGAGAAATCTAAGTTCGGTCTGGCGGCGTCACAAGTGTTGCAGCTGGTGGATATCATGCGCAAAGCCGGTCGTCTCGACAGCCTGCAACTGCTGCATTTCCATCTTGGCTCGCAGATGTCCAACATTCGCGACATCGCCACCGGTGTGCGTGAGTCGGCGCGTTTCTACGTTGAGCTGGCTAAACTCGGCGTGAACATCAAATGCTTTGATGTCGGCGGCGGTTTGGGCGTGGATTATGAAGGTACGCGTTCGCAATCTGACTGCTCGGTGAACTACGGCCTGAACGAATATGCCAACAACGTGATTTGGGCAATTGGTGATGCTTGTGAAGAGCACGGTCTGGAGCATCCAACCGTCATCACCGAATCCGGTCGTGCGGTTACCGCGCACCATACCGTGCTGGTCTCCAACATCATCGGTGTAGAGCGCAACGAATTCAGTACGCCAGTGGCGCCAGATGTCGATTCACCACGTCCGATTCAGAGCCTGTGGGATACCTGGCAGGAGATGCACGAGCCGAACGTCCGTCGTTCGCTGCGTGAATGGCTGCACGATAGCCAGATGGATCTGTTCGATATCCATACCGGTTACTCTTCCGGCACCTACGATCTCGGCCAGCGCGCCTGGGCAGAGCAGCTTTATTTAAGCATCTGTCACTATATCCAGCAGCATCTGGATCCAAGCAACCGTGCGCACCGTCCTATCATTGATGAACTGCAGGAACGTATGGCGGATAAGATTTACGTCAACTTCTCGCTGTTCCAGTCAATGCCGGATGCGTGGGGTATCGATCAGCTGTTCCCGGTGCTGCCGCTGGAAGGATTGAACAAGATCCCTCAGCGTCGTGCGGTATTGCTCGACATTACTTGTGACTCCGATGGCACCATCGATCACTACGTAGATGGCGACGGTATTGCCACCACCATGCCGATGCCAGAGTACGACATTGATAATCCGCCAATGCTGGGCTTCTTTATGGTTGGCGCGTATCAGGAAATCCTCGGCAACATGCACAACCTGTTTGGCGATACCGAAGCGGTTGACGTATTCGCTTTCCCGGATGGCAGCGTTGAAGTGCAATTGTCAGATGAAGGCGATACCGTGGCAGACATGCTGGAGTATGTGCAGCTGAACCCTAACGATTTGATGACGCTGTTCCGCGATCAGGTGACACAGCAGAAAGACATCGACGAAGAGCTGCGTGCACAGTTCCTTGAAGAGTTTGAAAGTGGCTTATATGGTTACACCTATCTTGAAGATGAGTAACTGTTAATACGCATAGCGGGCCCTGTACAGGGCCCGTTTTTATTTACCTGCCATTCTATTTTCTTATTCCTCTATTCTTTTATTCGAAGTGTGATGAAGATCACTCTCAATAAATGTTAATCATCCATTTATAACTCGCGCCTAAAATACGTGTTTTCTATCCCCTTCATTTTTATTCACAAAGCTAAAGAACCGCTTCGCTTCAATCCCGAATATCCCTGCATTAGTTACTGATTTTGTAAGGATTGGATAGGTAATCTGTTATGTTTTCTTATCGATGTATAATAAAAATTTAAACATTAAGGATTGAATAGTCCCATCAAGAAACTACATTTTTTGACGTCTTTTGGAACCATGCATTCCAGAACGAAAAAAATGAATTTTGCGATGTAATTATCTTTATCAGACAAATTAAGAATAATTTATACAATAAATTCAATGTGTTCGTTGTTTTGATATCTGTCAAGATTGGCACCAACTTAAATTTTTCCAGGAATTATCCGATAATTTTGTGAAAGTAAATTAAGTTTACTACGTAAATTGATAGATTTAAACGATTGAATTGTGGTTGAGTCTTTACTGAAATCTATTTTGCAAACTGTAAGCCCTACGTTAGGCTTCAGTTAACGTGTTAAGATTTATCGATGTTTCCCTTACATCTCACATGAGTAATCCTGACAGTTCAGGAGTATCAGTAAGTTGCGGAAGGGACCGTGAAATGAGCAATCAACCTGAATACATTTTCTTGCTGGAACCCGTTCACGGTAAAGCCGGCGAGTTGATTGCATGGGAATTGTTAACCCGATTCTCAGATGATGCAGATATTAATAATAAACGTAACCCTTGCAGGGATGAGGGGTTCTTCAGTCGGCTTTCTGCTGACGAGAAATGGCAGTTATTCCTCCACCAGATCGGAAAACTTATTCAGCTATACCAGAAAGGGTTTGATCAGGTAGTCAGTGTAAATGTGGATAGAGATATCGTCGCCGGTATTTTTGAAGATGCTGAAATACAACAAAAACTGGCGAGTTTAACGTTGTTGCGTTTAGAGATATCCGCCTTCTTTACCGCGCGTTTTAACAGCGCAGACCTGCTGATATTAAAAGGTGTCGCGAAAGTGACACACGCCCCTTTATGGCTTGATGACTTTGGTCCGGGTTATTCCAACCTGACCATGCTCGATAGCGAAATATTTGAAATCGTCAAGATTGACAAAGATTTTTTTTGGCAATTTGGCGACGGTCACATTTTTGACACGCTGCTTAGCCACCTCAACCAATTATGCAAAGGCGTGATTGTTGAAGGCGTTGAAAACCCATCACACCTCGATTTGCTGGCGCATAAAGCGATCTACGGTATGCAGGGCTATCACTGGCAGAGTGTCTATCTAAATGATTTTCTTAAGCAATCCTGAGTTTGTGCGGGTTCGGCCACTACAATCGGGGTAGAAAAAATGTCTAAAAATGGGTTCATTGCATTCAATTTGATTTGTGCTCGCCCAATGGAAAATAAAGGCATTTCCCCCTTTGTTCCGCTGAAAAATAAACCCAGCCCATTCCCAGGATGGAGGCTTAACTCGGCTCAGCGCGATTTCATCATGAGTTTGTATGAAATCGACCAAGAGAAGAAGTGAATAGTCATCTGGATTATTCGCCATTGAAGCCGGTATCTGCGGATACCGGGCGTTTTTATGGAATTTAATAACTGCGCGGGATTTCGATAAAATGAATAATATCTCTATCACTCCTAAAGGTGGGACAGTAGCCTCTGAAGTTAGCGGCTCTCAAGTCAACTTAACTGCGCCAAGCGTAGTTAAACTTCACCTTAATCAATCAGATATTAAGTCTTTCACACGCAATGGTAATGATTTAGTCGTCACCACAAAATCTGGTGAAGTGGTTGTTATTCATAACTTTTATACAGCAGCAGGCGACAGTGACCTGGTGCTGCAGGACGACAAAGGTGCACTGTGGTGGGTTGAAGATCCGGGCACTGATGGGTTCCAGTACGTCAACATTGACAGCACCGAAGGGCTGCTAGCTGAGAACACCACCAATGATGGCACCATCGCGGCCTTCGGTATCGGTGGCGCAGCGCTGGCGGGCCTGGGGGCGATGTTTGCTGGCTCGGCAGGCGGTGGCGGCGGTAATGCCGCAGTCAGTGACGGTAGTACCGGTGGTGGTAACAACGGCGGCGGTAACAACGGTGGTGGCAACAATGGTGGAGGCAACAATGGTGGAGGCGATACCACTCCTCCAGCCGTAGTGACCAACCTGGTGGTCAGTGACAACGTTGGCCCCTATCAAGGCGCGATCACCACGGGTTCAGTCACCGATGACAACACTCCAACCTTAAGTGGCAACGGCGAAGTCGGTGCCATTATTCGCGTTTATGATGGCACAACGTTGCTGGGCTCCACCGTGGTGGGTGCAAATGGCACATGGTCCTTCACCTCACCAGCGCTGGCAGACGGTTCACACAGCCTGACCGTCACCGCGACCGATGCGGCTGGTAATACCAGCGCCGCCAGCGATCCGATTACCTTTACCGTGGATACCACTGCGCCAGAAGCGGTGAGTGATCTCAATGTCGGGAACAACGCAGGCTCGGTGGTATTGCCGATCGCCAATGGTGGATCCACCAATGACACCACGCCTTTGCTGAGCGGCAGAGGCGAGGTAGGAAGCATCATCACCATTCGCGATGGCGATACTGTACTTGGTAGCGTAACCGTTGGCAGTAACGGCAGTTGGAGTTTCACTAGCCCAGAATTAGCTCAGGGTAGTCATACCCTCAGCATCACTTCGACAGATGCGGCGGGCAACACCAGCGTAGCGACCACCATTACCTTCACGGTCGATACCGACCCACCGGCCAGCCCCACAGATCGGCAGACCGTCGTTGAGGGA
>NZ_CAJCKS010000073.1:0-23684 GCF_903970985.1 Pantoea sp. ME81
CCGCTGACGGTCAACTTCTTAAGCGTGCTGATTACCCTGATATCTGGAACGCTATTAGTACTGGTGTATTACTAAGCAATACAGATACTGCATGGCAATCAACACCTACAAGCCGTGGCGTTTATTCTACAGGTGATGGTAGTACTACATTCCGTATGCCAGATCTCAACGGCGTATGGGTTCACCCGACTGATTCAACCCTGAATTCAATTCCTGCATTGTTCTTACGTGGTGACGGAACAGTTGCCAATACGGGTACTGGTGCTGGTGTAATTCGTTGGGGTGCAGTGCCTAATATTACTGGTGCGTTTAATATTCTTGCTAATGGTGCATCACCGGGAACGCATTTCAATACAGATGCTTTATCTGGTGCTTTTTACCGCACTTCAAATACAACAGGAAGTACTCAAGACGGTTGGACATCAAACTTCAATAGTAACTATACAGGTGGCACAGGTATTGACGCCAGCCGCTCAAGTACAGCTTATGGACGAGATTCTTCAACAGAAGTACGTCCTAACTCAGTTAAGGGTATCTGGTTAATCCGCGTCAATGGCCTGTACAGTGCCGCAAACACGAACTTCTGACCCTGACCCAAAATCCTGCTCCATTCAGAAACAGAATTCCGGCATGATAATGACTCCCCTGAGCGGAGGTTGTGCCGATGAAAAAGTCACGATTCACCGAAGAGCAGATTGTCTTTGCCCTGAAGCAGGCTGAGCTGGGTACGTCCGTGCCGGAAGTCTGCCGCAAGCTGGGTATCTCCGACGCCACGTTTTATATCTATGGACTACCTCTGTTTTGCAAGCACTGGGTCAGGTTTAGGTTGTTGCTAACATCTATCCGGCATCAGGAATATGCCTGTGCCCAAATGGGAAATCCGCACACAGTCGCCTCAACACTTGGACGGTCTCAGGGACCAGTATAAAAATCAGGTTCCGACTGTGCAGGTGCAACCTGTTACCATTTTCAGTACGCTGCAACTTTCATCAGGTAAGCCTTAATTCAATGCGGGTTGATATTCAGTTTCATGCCGTAGGATCGACCAGATAATCCGGGCGTTTTTGTTTGCCACCGCGACAGTAGTCTTATTGAAACCCCGTCGTTCTTTTAACTGATTAACCCATTGGTTTAGAGAACCATCATTGTTATTTGTTGCTACCCGGACAACTGCGCGGGCTCCGTGAATTAAAAGTGTTCTTAAATGCTTATCGCCTTTCTTAGTGATGTTCATCAGCACCTGTCTGTCTCCGCTCGAATGCTGCCGCGGGACAAGTCCAAGCCATGCCGCAAAATGACGGCCGTCTTTAAATTCCTGACCATTACCGATCGCAGCAACAACAGCTGTAGCCGTTTTCGGGCCGATCCCTTTAACTTTGGCTATGCGCTGACATTCTGCTGATTGCCTGAACACAGTTTCGATCTCCTTATCAAAAAAATTGATCCGTTTCTCAAGATCTATGAAAAGCTCATAAAGTTCAGCAATTGTCTTTCGCATTCTTATGCTTAATCCATTTTCACCATCTTCAAGTATCAATGGAACAGCACGGCGGGCTCTGGACATCGCCGTACCAATTGAAATGCCGCGATCAAGTAAAAGCCCTCGTATCTGGCAGATTGTTGCAGTACGGTGATTAACTATACGTTGTCTGGCCCGATGTAACGCCTGTATATCCTGCTGTTCCGGGCTTTTCGGGGGGACAAATTGCATTGTTGGTTGCATCAGTGCCACCGCGATTGCCTGTGCATCATTGCCATCGTTTTTTTGTCCGCGAATAAAAGGCTTAACATACTGGGGACTGATGATTTTCACTTTATGACCCAGTTTTTCAAATTCCCTTTGCCAGTAAAATGCTCCCGTACATGCTTCAATACCAATCAGGCAGGCGGGTATATTGACCAGCGTCTGAAGTAAAATTTTTCGCTCAACACGCCGGGTATAAACCGGCTTGCCTGCCTGATTCAGTCCGCAAAGTTGGAAAACATTTTTTGCCAGGTCGATGCCCATAAATGCGATGTTCATAGTCACACTCCTGCTGGATGAATTATGTTCAGTTAAGCGCAGAGGGAAGAGGTAGTCCATCCCATTACCTGGCGCAAAAAGTACGGCGGGATTTCTCCTTCAGAACTGAAGCACATGCGGCAGCTCGAAGAGGAAAACCATCGCCTGAAGAAGCTGGTTGCCGATCTGAGCCTCGACAAGGCCATGCTGCAGGACGTGCTGGCAAAAAAGAGCTGACGCTGGCACGCCTGCGCGAATGGGTCAGGGACTTACAGACCCGCTACGGTGCCAGTGAAAGACAGGTCTGCTTTGCGCTGCAGGTCAGCCGCAGTTCGTTCCGGTACCGCTCCGTTGCGGCAGATGACAGCGCGCTGCGACTGCGCATCAGGGAGATAACCGAAACCCGCATCCACTATGGCTACCGCAGGGTCCACGTCATGCTGAAACGGGAAGGCTGGCGCGATAATCACAAGCGCATTTACCGGCTTTACCGCGAGCAGGGGTTATCGCTCCGGCTGAAACGCCCCCGCCGTAATAAATCTGCGCTGAAACGTCAGCCACAGCCGCAGGGGCTGTATCCCAATCACGTATGGGGGATGGATTTTGTCTCCGATGCGTTGTTTAACGGTCGCCGGCTCCGCCTGCTGACGGTAATCGATCTTTATACGCGCGAGTGTCTGGGGATCTGCGTAGGCCAGAACCTGCGCTCTTCAGAAGTGGCTGAAATGCTGGACAGCATCGCGTTGAGACGTCCGTTACCGCAACTACTGAAAACAGACAATGGCTCTGAATTTGCAGGAAAAATGCTGGATAAGTGGGTGTACGAACGGCATATCCGGATCGACTTCTCACGGCCAGGCACGCCCACGGATAATGCCACAGTAGAGTCGTTCAACGGCAGGCTGCGGCAGGAGTGCCTGAACGAGAACTGGTTCATGTCTCTGGAGGATGCGCGATGCAAAATCGAGGCCTGGCGCATACACTATAACCAGAGTCGCCCTCATTCTGCGCTGGGCTGGATGACTCCATCCGAATTTGCCGAAAAATCTGCCGGTTGCCAGAATTAGCAACCAACCTGAAGCCGGTTATTCCTGATTATGCCTGGATCATATTCGGGGTCAGGGTCAATCCAAACCCTTCTGCACGTTGGGTTAGATTGAATGCAGGTGCGGCATGTTTTGCTGGTGCTGATCAGTTCATGCCTAACAGTGGGCAGATGATGATAAGCAGTCAAAGTAACGGGGTAAGTAGTGGGTATCTCGATGTGTTCAATGCATCCGGTACTCTAATCTGGTCGGCAGTAAGTGCAGCATCAGTACCCCGTGTACTGGACTTCATCGACATTCCAGCAGGGTATGACTTACAGAACAACACGTACAGTAAATCACTTAGCTTTCAGCCGTGGTTTCTACAGAACGCATGTCCGGGGAATATCTCAGATGACGGTACAGTAGTAGGCTTATCGGGTTTAGTACTTTACTGGACGGGTTCAGCTATTCAATGTCGTTACATAGTGAAGAACCAACGTGCATATAGTGCAACAGTACAATCACAAGGGCTAAAGATTCCATTGGCGTACTTTACTGGTTATTAATAAATACTTCAGTACTAAAATAATAATAAGGTAATAAGATGGAATGGCTATTAGGATCTGTACTGATCCCTATTATCGTTTGGTTATACACAATCTATAGAGATCGAAAAGAAGATTATGACAGGAACGAATCTAGATTTTACGATCTTGAATCACGTGTCACAGTAGCAGAAACTCAGATTGAAACACTTGAACGTGATGTGAGTGAGATACAGAAGTTGAGTAATAAAATCGAACAGATTCAAATGGATTTAGTACGAGTACTAACACTACTTGAAGAAAGAACCACTAAAGGGCCGTAATTGGCCCTTTTTTTATGCCTGCAATAAATACTGGAGAAAACAATACAAGGATGTAAGAAATGGATTTAATCGAACAACTCAAGGTCTATGAGGGTACTAAAGCGTATCAAATGGCTAAGGGGTACTATAAAGATGGTAAGTTTCGTGTTTATAAAGACTCACTTGGTTATTCAACCATTGGGTACGGTCACTTAGTAAAAGAAGGTGAAAACTTCCCTGATGGAATCACAGAAGCACAGGCTAACCAGTTACTACTAAACGATGTTGGTATCGCACGTGTTGAAGTAGACCAAATGAAGTTGGGATTACCCCATGAAAGTGCATGGAATGACTTCATGGTACTGATGGTGTTCCAGCTTGGGATCACTAAGACCAATCAATTTAAGAAATTCCTCTACGCCTTACGTATGCAGAACTACTCAACAGCTATCGCAGAAGTTAAGAACAGCAAGTGGTATCGCCAAACACCAAATCGTGTTGATGCAATGATCAGTGCAGTACTGAAGGGGTGAGCCATGAATAAATGGACGATGTTTTACCCCGATGAATTCAGTACTTCAGATGTAACGGACTATGCCGCATTCGTGTACCTCATACAGTTCTCAGATACAGGTGAGTACTACATAGGGGTTAAACAAGTATGGAAGGGCATTAAGAACCATTGTGAGGTACGTGATAACAGTAGTGAGAGCAACTGGATCACATATGACAGTAGCTCAAAGACGGTAAAGGAATACATCTCGCAGGGTATGGATCACCGCAAGCAAATCCTATGGTGCTTCAAGAGCCTTCAGGAAGCGGCAGTACTTGAGACTGCACTTATCGCCGTATTGGGTACTGACTGGCGATGCTTGAACAAGGCAATCATGGTTAAGACTCGCATGAAGAAAGATAACGGTGAACAGTTTCGAGTACTTCAACGTGTAATCGGTGATCTGCGATGAGTGGCTGGGTACAGGGTAATAGCCCACAGGCTGCTAGTACCTGGTTAAACAATCAGGGCCAGGCAATCATCATCAATGTGCAGAGTGAAATCAGTAAGCGTATGAGGACACTCACGGCACAGCTACAGAAAGAACTCAATCAGGATATTGCAGGCGGCCCCGTACCGTTTACCAGTCGTGCGTTGTTCTTCAACTTCATTGTTAAAAGTGATGGCAGTCGTACTAACCAGATCATAGTACGAGGCGATCAGGCTGCTTATCTACGTACAGTACTGACAGACGTGAATGAAGTATTCGACAAGATGATCCCTACTCAGTCTGCGAAGTTAAATAAGCAGGGAAACATTATGGGACTCAAGGCAGGTATTGGAAGTAAGAAACTTATTGTTGTTGAAGAGAAGGGCAAGAAGTACTTAATCGATACTACGAAGAAGAAAAAGAAACGCGAGCAACGTGTAGTTGCAGTACGTGAAAAGAAACGCCGCAGTATGTTTTTTGACTTCTTCCAGAAAGCAGAAGATGGGGCAAAACTCATTCTGACGGACGTAAGCGGCACCTATACATTTACCAGAAGGATTAATTAATGGAAGAACATTACACACAGGAAGACACGCAAGATATTGCACTAGAGGGCGTACAGCCATTGATGAATTCCTTGCAGTACCATTTTGCACAGATGGCACCTGAATTTTTTACGGGAAAAGTAAAAATCAATTCCCATGCAGGAATGGTTATGAACGTTGCCTTCAGAGATGGTGCAGAACCAACTTTATCGGAAGGACAATTTAGTACATGGAAGTACTTCGATGATGAATATCCATGTCGCGTTATACGCCGTAAACGCATCTTCATCAAAGGTGTGTATGTGGTTTTATTTGTAGTGCAGCTAAAGGAATTAACTCAATGGTGATAATCGGTCGTTTTATTCTACAGGTATTATTACAAGTGCTTATAAAATTAGTAATTACGATGTTCAGCAAAGAGATGATTGGTAAAATGATGTTTGCATGTTTACACCGTCTGGTAAAGATTACAAAGACTACAAAAGATGATGAATTACTTGAAAAGCTTGAAAGGCTATATTGGGGTATCAGTGATAATACTGATCAGCAGTCAGAATATCTATTGCATAAATTAAGGGGTAATGATGACCATACGTAATAAAATCATTGCTTGCCTGGTGATTATATTACTTAGTGTACTTATCGGTTGGAAATCAAACACCATCTATACCGGGTACTTAAACGAGAAAGTTTTACTAAAGCAGGAAGCAGTGCAGGAAACTATCAGGGCAGGACAGGCAGAGATAGCGAGGAAGTTTGAAGAACAGAAAGTAGTACTACATGATCTTGCAGAAAAAAACCGAAGCAGTACAACGAAAATCATTCAGGAGAATCAGCCAATCTACTCTAAGACGTGTATTGATCAGGCGGGAATAGATCAGTTGAAGAAGTACAAGGATGCGTCGAGGGGGCTTAAATGAGAAAACTAACAATAGTTGCTGTACTTTCACTAGCTTTAACAGGTTGTTCCCACACGACGCATCAGAACAATACCAGCTACATTCAGGAAAATCTACTGCAACCATGTAGTACCGAAACGCCTATCCCAGCGAATGGAACAGGCGGTGAAGTACTTAAAACTCTTGAGAACTGGCAGACAATCTATAACCAGTGTTCCAGTAGTAAGGGGGCATTGATAAAAGCTTTAGTAAAAAGCACTGGTCACTAACTTAGTTTTGTTGCTGAGGAAATGCAATCCCAGCAGTTATATTATCTAATTTATTGATCTCTGCGATAACCTTAGCAAGATATTCAAGATCTGGTTGTGAGCCACTAAGTTTTAAAATTTGTACACCCAGTGGGGTTAATATGGCTGTCCCAGTGCCAATAGTCCATTCTTTAGGGTTAGTTGATTCAAAATTTATAATTAAAGGAATGCCGTAGTAATGTATAATTCCGGACTTGGATGAAAATGTTAAGCTATAACCTAAGTTTTGTAGAATTATCCCAAGAGATTCTAGCTGATGAAGTTCGTCGAATGTTAAACCGTATAGTTCATTAGCATTAGTCTCGGATGAGTAAAGAATTGGCGTTTTAGAGTGGGTGTCCCATACATATTTTCCAAACTTAGTTATCAACTCTGCTTCAGCTCGGTCAATGCTTGAAATGAATCTTATTGCCCTCTTACTAATACTTCCTTTGTTCTTTACTTCTTCAGATAATATTTTAGCCCATAAAGACTGAATTTCGCTTTCTGAAATATCTTGGCACTCGTTAAAAAATACGGTTAGCCAATCTTCATCAATGTCATTTACTTTATCATTTTCTTGTAAGTTTTTAGCTGCTTGCATTGATATTTCTTCAATGTTTCTTTGTCTTTTTGTTTCTTTTTTTAAAAGTCTATTGACAGCTTTCTTTTCTATTTCATCCAGTTCCATTTTCGCAAGAAGACGAATTTTATCGGCCTCAGTTTCAGCCTTAGCTTCTCTTCGTATACCAGTGGGTTTGTATATGGCACCAACTGCATCGCTTAATTTTTCAATCAGCTTTACGCCGGGTTCAGATAATCCTGATAAATCAATATTAATTAAGCTCATTTTCCCTCCAGGATGGACCTTAATTGAATCTATGAAAGTTAAAGCTGATGTTACGTCAACCTACTACTATGATGATTAATTACACTTCCAAATAGTATTTTGTACGCCTTGCCCGGCGGGTAAGTGCGGATTCATGTTTGCACTATGTTGGTAAGTGGCCTTGCTCTTGCCGTACTGAGCACAGGCTGCATTAGCGGTCTTTTGTAGGCTGTCTAAACCATACCAAGCATCAGATTGAATACTGACTTTTTCACCATCGTTGTACTGCACTTGAGCACAACCTGCCATGAGTAAAGGCAGTACCAAAAGAATTGTTCTTTTCATTATTATCCAGTTCGAGGTAGTGACTGTGTGAAGAAAATGCAATCAAGTACTGAATAATTACCATATGTCAGTTGGTATGTGTAGGGAAGCATGAAAAATGTCTTAATGGATTTGTATAACTATATGATATGTATTGATTAGTATGAGGGGGTTAATACTGTAAGAGGATTAGATGCTGGTACTTTTGGTTTTCATGATTGTTACACGTTAGTGGTGATCACCGTATCATCGATATAGCCGCCGGTTCCTTCCTTTGTTGCTGTTGGTGCACAGGCGCTAAGTGTGATCGCCATGACCGCAGCCATTAATAATCCTGCAACGACTTTGAAAAAATTCATTGGTTATCTCCCTGTCTTAGATGGTGTTTCACCGCGACGAGACGGTGCGATTAATTGTGGTATGCGCTTTGCAAATCGGCAAATCGCCTGGGGTGAAAAAGATGGAAATACGCGATTTTTACCACTTATTGATCCAATGACGGCAGCAAGGCAAACGGTAAGCTAAAAAAGCAGGGCAAAACGAATAATAAAACAACAAGACGATAAGCCGACAGGTGCAAATTTAAGCATCAGGCAGGAAAACAATAATGAAAAAGCGTGCCATTCTGGCGATAGCGACGATTAGCTATCTGTCCTACCTCCAGCTATTTGCTTCACAAATTTTGCCAGTGCCCAGCGCGCAGGCAGAACCGTTGATCAATCCACACCTGGGGACCCTGTGCAAAGCGGCTACTGCGCTGAGCTTTGGTCGCAGCTTCAAAATTATGCAGCTGGATAAGGTGGATGAGCAGGGCGTGGCGTGGGTGCACTATATCCGGCCCTCCGATCAATCACGCTGGGCCGTGCGCTGCCGGGTCCAGGGCGAGAGCGTTATCTTGATGTCAGATAATCCAGATAGCAGTGGACGTTGGCGTGAGGGGCCAGAAGACGAGAAGCTGACGTGGCAAATCAGAAACGACATGCTGACGATGAAGCTGAGATATCCGGATGGTTCGGGAGATGAGCAAACATTCAGGCTGGAATAATCAAGAGAAGACCTTATTCGCAACCGCGAATAAGGTCTTAAAGATTTAGCGCGTGCCAGCTTTCAGATCGCTGACAAACGCTTTCAATTCCGCTAACAGCGTGTCGGGATCGTTCTGGTTACGTTCGATGATCTTCACAATAGCTGATCCCGAAATCGCACCCGCCGCGCCTGCCGCGATGGCTTCTCTCACCTGGCCTGCTTCTGAGATACCAAATCCCTGCAACGGTGGTGCAGCGTGATATTCGCTCAGCTTCTCAATCAAATGATTCAGCGGCTGGCTGGCGCGATTTTCTGCACCCGTCACCCCCGCGCGCGACAGCAGATAGGTATAACCGCGACCGTGTGAGGCAATCTCCCGCAGCAAATCATCATCCGCATTCGGCGGGCAGATGAAGATGGGTGCAACGTTATGTCGCATCGCAGCCTGACGGAACGGTGCAGACTCTTCAACCGGTACATCCGCCACCAGAACGGAATCAACGCCGACGGCTTCACATTGTGCGTAGAAGTTGTCGATACCTTTGCTGAACACCAGATTAGCGTACATCAACAGCCCAATCGGCAGTTCAGGATACTTCTGGCGCACGGCGGCAAGGATCTCGAAACACTGCGCGACAGTGGTACCCGCCGCGAAGGCACGTAGGGTTGCCCCCTGAATCGTTGGGCCATCCGCCAGCGGATCGGAGAAAGGAATGCCCAGCTCTAACGCATCGGCTCCGCCTGCTACCAATGTATCGATGATCTTCAGTGACAGTTCAGGGGTCGGGTCGCCAAGGGTGACGAAAGGAACAAATGCGCCTTCTTTCTTCGCCGACAGACGTTGAAACAGCTGATTATAACGTTCCATCAGATCTCTCCCTTAGCTTTCAAAATATCGTGAACGGTGAAGATGTCTTTGTCGCCGCGACCGGATAGGTTAACCACCAGCAACTGCTCTTTCTCTGGGTTCTCGCGGATCATTTTCAAGGCGTGCGCCAGAGCATGAGAGGATTCCAGAGCCGGAATAATGCCTTCTGCACGACACAACTCTTTGAACGCTGACAGCGCTTCATCATCGGTAATCGACACATACTCGGCGCGACCAATGCTGTGGAGATGGGCGTGCTGTGGGCCAACAGAAGGGAAATCGAGGCCGGCTGAGATCGAATAGGATTCTTCGATCTGGCCTTCCTCAGTCTGCATCATTGGCGCTTTCATGCCGAAGTAGATACCGACGCGACCGTGCTTGAGTGGCGCACCGTGTTCGCCAGTTTCGATGCCGTGACCCGCAGGTTCAACGCCAATCAGACCGACGCTGGTGTCATCAATGAAATCAGCGAACATGCCGATAGCGTTTGAACCGCCGCCGACACATGCCAGCACCGCATCTGGCAGACGGCCTTCACGCTCCAGAATCTGCGCTTTGGTTTCTTCGCCAATCATGCGCTGGAACTCACGCACAATAGTCGGGAAGGGATGCGGACCCGCTGCGGTGCCGAGCATGTAGTGCGCGGTTTCGTAGCTGCCAGACCAGTCACGCAGCGCCTCGTTACAGGCATCTTTCAGCGTGGCCGAACCACTGTGCACCGGAATCACTTCCGCGCCCATCAACCGCATACGGAACACGTTAGGTGACTGACGTTCGACGTCTTTTGCGCCCATATAAATGCGACACTTCATGCCCAGCAGCGCGCACGCCAGCGCTGAAGCCACGCCATGCTGCCCGGCTCCGGTCTCAGCGATAATTTCATTTTTGCCCATGCGCTTGGCGAGCAGCGCCTGGCCCAACACCTGGTTGGTTTTATGTGCACCGCCGTGCAGCAAATCTTCACGCTTCAGATACAGGCGGGTTTTTGTGCCTTTGGTCAGATTGCTGCAAAGCGTTAATGCGGTGGGACGGCCAGCATAGTTTTTCAAAAGATCGGTAAATTCAGCCTGAAATTCTGGATCGCGCTGCGCCTCAACAAAGGCGCTTTCTAACTGGCGCAGAGCGGGCATTAAAATCTGTGGAACATATTGACCGCCAAACTCGCCAAAGTAGGGATTCAATAACGTCGTCATCTTTCATCTTCCTTATGCGGCCCGCGCATCGGCGGGCGAGCGAAATTAATAGGCGCGCAGCGTGCGGAATACCGCCGCGACTTTACTGGCATCTTTGATACCGGGCGCAGATTCAACGCCGGAATTAAAGTCCAGCCCGGCGCAGCCAAGTTGGGCAGCTTCTACGCAGTTGTCTGCGCTTAATCCGCCGGCCAGCAGCACGTTGCTGAGATCTTCACCCTGCAGCAGTGACCAGTCGAATCGCTGTCCGCTGCCGCCCTGGCCATTATCAAACACGTAACGATCCACATGCGGCCAATCGCGGGCTGGAAGGCTGCCGCTGATGCTCAGCGCCTTCCAAATTTTCACCTCTTCTGGCAGGGCGCTGCGCAGTTCTGCGACGAACGCCTGATCTTCATCACCATGCAGTTGCACAGCGGAAAGGTTAAGTGAACTGGCATGTGTGACAATGTCACTTACAGAGTTATTGCGGAATACGCCGACATACTTCAGTGGTGCAGCCGCTATCACATTTTGAGCTTGTTCGGCGCTGACTTTACGCGGTGAACCTTCTGCGAAAATCACACCGCCATAAATCGCGCCCGCTTCGTGCGCAATGCGTGCATCGTCAGGCCGGGTCAGGCCGCAGACTTTGTTGTCACCGAGTAATACGCGACGCACGCCAGCATTGAGATCGGCTTCTTCCATCAGTGCGGAGCCAATCAAGAAGCCGTTGGCGAAGTGGCTCAGCTCACGCACCTGCGCATAGTTATGGATGCCCGATTCGCTGATGACCGTCACACCGTGGCTTAAACGTGGTGCCAGTTGACGGGTGCGATTCAGATCAATCGATAGGTCGCGCAGGTCGCGGTTATTGATACCGACCACTTTAGCTTCCAGCGCAATCGCACGCTCCAGCTCTTCTTCATTACTGACTTCAGTCAGTACGCCCATTTTCAGGCTATGCGCCACGGCGGCGAGCTGACGATATTGCTCATCATCCAGAACCGACAGCATCAGCAGGATGGCATCGGCCTGATAGTGGCGCGCCAGGTAGATTTGGTAGGGATCGATAATGAAGTCTTTGCACAGCACCGGTTGAGTAATCGCGGCACTGACGATCGGCAGAAACTCAAAATCACCCTGGAAATACTTCTCGTCAGTTAAGACGGAAACGGCCGAGGCGTGATGACGATAAACCCCGGCAATGGTCGCAGGATCAAAATCTTCACGGATCAAACCCTTCGACGGTGACGCTTTTTTGCATTCCAGGATGAACACGGTGCGCGTGCCGCGCAGCGCATCGTAAAAGTGGCGTCCTGCAGGCTGCAAGCTGTTCTGGAAGGTCGCCAGCGGCTGCTGTACCTTGCGCGCTTCAACCCAGACGGCTTTATCCTGAACAATTTTCTCTAAAACGGTGCCCTTGATACTCATCTCATCCTCTCGCTGCCAGAGCAACAACGCGCTCGTAAGCCTGACCACTGCGAATTGCGGTGATGGCGCGCTGAGCGTTGTCGCGCAAATCTTCATTTCCGAATACTTTCAGCAACATTGCGACGTTCACCGCAACGGCCTGCTCATGGGCTGGCTGGCCTTTACCCTGGAGCAAACGCGCCAGAATGTCACGGTTTTCTTCCGGCGTGCCGCCCGCCAGGGCTTCTTTATCATGGAAGCCGAAACCGAAGTCTTCAGGCGTCAGCTGATAACTGGTGATTTCACCGTCACGCAGCTCAGCGACCTGAGTCGCACTGTGCAGCGCCACTTCATCCATCCCGCCGCCATGCACTACTGCCGCACGCTGATAGCCGAGCACCTTCAGGGTTTGGGCAATTGGCAGCACCAGTTCCGGACTGTACACGCCGATAACCGCCAGCGGTGGTCGCGCCGGGTTGATCAAGGGGCCCAGCACGTTAAACAAGGTGCGGGTTTTTAACTGTTGACGCACTGGCATCGCGTGACGGAATCCGCTGTGATATTGCGGCGCGAACAGGAAGCAGACGTTAAGATCGTCCAGTGCCTTACGCGCTTTTTCAGCGGGCATATCCAGATCGATACCAAAAGCCGCCAGCAGATCGGACGAGCCGGATTTGCTCGACACGCTACGATTGCCGTGCTTGGCCACTTTCAGCCCACAGGTTGCCGCGACAAAGGCGCTGGCGGTGGAGATATTAATGCTGTTGCTGCCGTCACCGCCGGTGCCAACGATATCGGCGAAAGTGTAATCCGGACGCGGGAACGGTTTCGCATCTTCCAGCAGTGCCGTAGCGGCCCCCGCGATCTCTTCCGGGCGCTCGCCACGGACTTTCATCGCAATCAGCGCAGCGGCTAATTGGGTCGGCTCGAGCTGACCTTTAATAATGGCGCTAAACAGCTGATGGCTTTCCGCCTGGCTCAGGGTTTGTGCCTGATAGAGTTTTTCCAGAATAGTTTGCATCATAATCTCCCTATTATTTCGCCAGCGCCCAGGCCAGCGTTTGCTCTAACAAACGTGCGCCCTGGGTGGTGAGAATGGATTCGGGGTGGAACTGGAAGCCACACACTCGGTCAGCATCGTGACGAACAGCCATCACCATGCCGTTGTAGCTGGCGTTAACGGTCAATTCGGCTGGCGTGTTGCTGCCCACCAGCGAGTGATAACGGGCCACCGGCAGGGGATTGCTCAGGCCGGTAAACATCGCTTCACCATCATGATTAATCGAAGAGGCTTTGCCGTGCAGAATCTCGCCGGCCTGGCCTACGTGACCACCATAGGCTTCAACAATCGCCTGATGGCCGAGGCAGATGCCGATAATCGGCAGACGACCACGCAGTGCTTGCAGTAACGCAGGCATGCAGCCTGCATCTTTCGGTGCGCCTGGCCCTGGCGAGAGCATCAGCACCGGATTTTCCATCTGCTGCAGTCGTTCAATCAGCACTTCAGCCGGCACGTTATTGCGGTAAATCACCACGTTGTGACCAAAGGTGCGCAGCTGATCAACGAGGTTGTAGGTAAAGGAGTCGATGTTATCGAGCAACAGGATATCGGCCATCAGAAAATCTCCTTGCAATGATGGGCTGTGGCGATGGCACGTAATACCGCGCGCGCTTTATTGCGGCTTTCATCCGCTTCAGCCTGAGGCTGGGAATCCAGTACCACACCGGCACCGGCTTGGACGGTGGCAACACCATCTTCCACCCAAGCGGAGCGAATCACGATGCAGGTATCCAAATCGCCGTGTGCGGTGAAATAACCTACCGCACCGCCATAGCTGCCACGACGCGTACCTTCTTTTTCAGCGATTAACTGCATAGCACGCACTTTTGGTGCGCCGCTTAAGGTGCCCATGTTCATGCAGGCGCGATAGGCGTGCAGGACATCAAGATCGTTACGCAGCGTGCCAACTACGCGAGAGACCAGATGCATCACGAAAGAGTAACGGTCGACTTTGGTCAGGTCTGCCACATAGCGGCTACCAGGCACGCAGATGCGAGCCAGATCGTTACGCGCCAGATCCACCAGCATCAGGTGTTCCGCCAGCTCTTTGTGGTCGGTGCGCATTTCCAGTTCGATACGGCTGTCGAGATCGCGGTCCAGTGAACCATCGGCATGTCGGCCACGTGGACGCGTACCGGCAATCGGGTAGATCTCAATCTGACGTGAAGTGGCGTCATACTTGAGTGAGCTTTCTGGTGAAGCGCCAAACAGCGCAAAGTCCTGATCCTGCATAAAGAACATATATGGGCTGGGATTGCTGTGCTTCAGCGTGTCATAAGCGGCCAGCGGAGAAGGGCACGGCAGCGAGAAGCGGCGTGATGGTACCACCTGGAAGATTTCGCCGATGCGAATCGCTTCCTGCATTTCACGCACCACATTGCAATACTCTTCATCGCTCTGGTTGGTGCTCAACGCCATTTGCTCAACGCGCTGAACCGGCAATGCCGGGGCAGGCTGCGTCATTTGACCGCGCAGTTGCTCAACACGGCTCTGCAAGCGCTGGAATTCGCTGGTGGACGGGCTGAACAAGCTCGCCTGCAGACGAGCGCTGCGCGTCTGGTGATCAATCACCAGCAGGGTTTCAGCCAGGTAGAAGCAGTAATCCGGGCAGCTTTGCTCGTTACGCAGTTCAGGTAAATCTTCGAATCCGGCCACCAGGTCATAAGCAAACAGGCCGCCGAGGAACATCGCCTCACGCTCTTCCGCCGGGCTGTTCACCAACTGCGGAATCAGGCGCAGCGCGTCGAAAACAGACAATGCTTTCAGACGTGAATCTTCATCGTGCAGGCCCTGAGGCTGAGGGAAATGCAGCACGCGACCATCCGGACGCGCTTCAATGCTGACATCCTGCGGCAGTGCTTCATCCAGTAGTGGCAGAATGGTGCGACCGTTTTCTGACAGCGCCTGTAATGTCACCACGTTGCCCAGTGCGCTGATGCGCAGGGCGCTATCCACAATCAGTAAGCTTTTCAGATTCTTTTTGCTGTCGATGTCGGCAGATTCAAGCAGCAGAGTTGCCGGACGTGCGCCGCAAATTTGATGGAACACTGCGGCCGGATCTTCGCGGTAGGGCGCGGTACCGGTAATCAACTTCAATGTAGGTTTCGCATTAGCCATTATTGTCATCTCTGAATTTCGCTCAAAAAAAAGCCCGCTCGATGGCGGGCTCAGGTATCTGCACAATGGTTACGCATGTTGTGCACGACGACGTCGCCCGTTTAAAGGATTATCGCGCCACCAACCTTTTGCATGCGTACCAAAATTAGCCATGATGAGATACCCGTTACGTGTGAACTTGTGTACTAGTTAACTGGTTCGGGTGAAAAAAGTCAATACCCTTTTTCAGTCAGGGTCAAAATCGTTATCATGCCAGCCGAGTTAAGTTGCTGCTGGAGTTACCTTGTCGGATATTGCCCGTTTTCCCCTTTACGATTTACACAGCCATACCCAGGCGTCTGACGGTTTGCTGACCCCTACCGAGTTGGTGCAACGTGCCGTCGAAATGAAAGTAGGGGTACTGGCGATTACCGATCACGACACCGTTGCTGGCGTGGCAGAAGCGCAAGCCGCTGTGCAGCAACAGAATCTACCGATTCGTATTCTGGCCGGATTAGAGGCCTCAACATTGTGGGAAAACCACGAAATTCATATCGTAGGTTTAAATGTGGATTGCCAGCATCCGGCACTGACCTCGTTTCTTGAGCAACAGCATCAATGCCGCGTTGAACGGGCTCAGCTGATTGCAGAGCGTCTCGAACGTGCCCGCATTCCTGATGCGTTGGCTGGGGCGCAACGCCTGGCGCAGGGCGGTGTCATCACCCGCGGTCATTTCGCCCGTTATCTGGTCGAGATGGGTAAAGCCGATAACATGGCGCAAGTGTTCAAGAACTATCTTGCCCGTGGGAAAACCGGCTATGTGCCGCCGCAATGGTGTACTATTAAACAAGCTATTGATGCCATTCATCATTCTGGCGGCGTTGCGGTACTCGCACATCCGGGTCGCTATGGATTGTCTGCAAAGTGGCTTAAGCGACTGATTGCCCATTTCGCCGAGGTCGGTGGTGATGCAATGGAAGTGGCGCAGTGTCAGCAGGCACCCAACGAGCGCACGCAGCTCGCGACCTATGCGCGCGACAATAAGCTGGCGGGATCGCAGGGATCAGATTTTCACCAACCCTGTCCATGGATAGAACTGGGGCGCAAATTATGGTTGCCAGGCGGCGTTGAACCCATTTGGGAGCGTTTTCCTGAGCTAGCGCCCGCCGTAACTCTTGCAGACAGGTGACATGAGGTTTTTATGAGTCAATTTTTTCACATTCATCCAGATAATCCGCAACCGCGTCTGGTCAATCAGGCAGTCGATTATCTCAATAAAGGTGGCGTGATTGTCTATCCCACCGATTCGGGTTATGCGCTGGGCTGCCGACTGGAAGAGAAGAGCGCCATGGAGCGTATCTGCCGTATCCGGCAGTTAGATGGCAACCACAATTTCACGTTGATGTGTCGCGATCTGTCTGAGCTCTCGACGTACTCGCAGGTGGACAATACCGCGTTTCGTATTCTAAAAAATAATACGCCGGGCAGTTATACCTTCATTCTCAAAGCGACCAAAGAGGTGCCGCGTCGTTTGATGAATGACAAGCGTAAAACCATTGGTTTGCGCGTACCTTCCAATCCGGTGGCGCTGGCGTTACTGGAGAGATTGAATGAGCCGATGATGTCTACTTCGCTGATGTTGCCCGGTAATGACTTCACGGAATCGGATCCGGAAGAGATTCAGCACAGCATCGGTAAGCTGGTGGATCTGATCATTGATGGCGGCACGTTAGGGCAGCAGCCGACGACGGTGATCGATCTCACCAGCGATGTACCGGTTGTGGTTCGTGAAGGGGTCGGCGACACGCGCCCGTTCCTCTAATCACGCGTGGTCAGGCGGCGTTAACGTCGTCTGGCCAATATTCTTTTCCAGCCAATGTTTAAAATCACCGTACGGAATATACAGCGAAACATCTTTCAGAATGACTTGTTTGCTGCGCACATTGGAAATTTCATGGCTGTAGCCCACAATCACTCCGCCAATTGTCTGGTCAGCATTATATACCGCGCCCCCCGACATTCCCTGTACAACACCAGCATTTGATGCCATTGCCATGCACGGTTTTTTATTCCATTTATTGGTAATAGCGGTGCGCGCTAAATTAACGCCACTTGATTCCACGGGCATGGCTGAAATAAAGCTGTAGCCGTACATCTTAATGGGTTCACCGACTTTGCTGGTGCGGAATTTTGCCAGCGTTTCCGGGCTATTCTTATGATAGATAATGGCGACGTCGCAATAAGGATGATAAGCCTTCACACGCTGTACGGCAGTGGTGGCGACGTGCGCAGCTGTCAGGCTGTACTCTGGTGTTAATGGGATGGTTGTACCGAGGATACCCAGACCCAGTACCGTCGGGATGCCTGTCACGCTCATATCCACGTGTTCAAGCGCCGCTCGACTATACTCAGTATGGCCCACGGAACAGCCGCTCAGTGCCAGCGCCGCGAGGGCAGGCCAAAGCAGAGAGGTTTTCATGATAGTCATCTTCTTTTAAGCATGTCAGGAAAATCCCTGGTGAAGACTTTCGACATGCAAATTAAATTCATTCCGTGAATGAATAAACGCGTCAATTCCTGCGTGCGCCGGTTTATATTATCAACAATGCCACAGTGATTTTGTTAATGGCTTGTTAGAGAAACGAGTGTAAATAGTAAAGGTTACGCTTTTATAAATACGGCACACTCTGTTTCAGGCTTAAATTTTACACATTTTTTTTATCAGAACAATTCATCAAATTTAATCTGAATCAAATAATGCGAAAATACAGACTTAATCCAACCTGCAGTGCCAATTAACTGGTAATTTAAAATTACTGGACTAATGAGCCTTATTTATCCCGGTTAATTAGTTTTTTATCCTGTTTTGCAGTTTGGGTTTAGATTTTATGTTTGGGATTATCCTTAAGCGTGGTGCGCAATGCTAGCAGGCCAGTCTTGAAAAGCGCTAATGTATCACGGGTCTAAAGTGGGGGTAATAACCAGGCATATAGAGCCAAGAGTAAATGATAAAAATTCAGTCACTTGGCGCATAAAGAAGAGAAGTGTGGTTGGTGTATCTATCAGCAGCGTAAATGTTTAGGCATATGGCACTAAACGGGTGACGCAGCCTTTGGCCTTTATTATCGGCAGCAAAGGAAAAGGTGTTAACGAAACTTGCGTTAGTGTAAAATCGCGGGCCGCCTGAGATGGCATGCGCTATGCTCAGCGGTAACAGATTCTGATATGGGAACTGGTAATCCCCGTATCGTACCTCTTCTTACCACGACGCCTGGGAAGGCATACGAAAAAGCGCTGAAAATCATAGGGTTAGCCTCACCTTAATTTCTAAGTTGTTGATTTTACAACATTAAGGTGAACATAATGGGCAACATTCAGACGAACAACAAACCGAAGAAAGTGGACAACAAACCCAAATTCACAACAAAGCGTGGCAACACCTTCTATGTAAACTTTCGGCTACCGTCCGGTAAGTTCTTCCGTCAATCTCTTGGCACTGACTCCCTCAAAGAAGCCCAAATCTCAATGGGGCGACTAACTCCACTGATCCCCCTAGTGCAATCCGGGCGTATGCCTGCCGAAGAATTTCAGAAGCACATTGAAGGATTCCGACAGGCTTCAAAACGTGATCTTGATTCTTATGTGCTTGGATGGCTTCAAGATGGACTAGCTGAAGCTCAGAGACTGCCCGAACTAGGTCGATGGACTAAGAAACTGTTTCCTGATGCACCGTTATCCCTTGAAGGTAGTGCAGAAGAGGCGGCAGGGTATGCGGCTGCACATCATAGACGGCTTGCCACTGGCAATGAAGAAACGTTCAAGATGATGCAGTATGTGCTCAAGCAGCAAGGGATCAGCTTACCTGATGATGACGACGAAGGACATTCAGCGGCATCTAAGATCGAAATGAGCAGGGCACTTGTCTATCAGGCTTACGATGCATTTTACAGAAACGATTTACTACGTTATCAACAGTTAGTGGATGCATTGCAGGGACAAATCCAGCCTCTCACCACTGCCACAACTGAGAATACAGAAGTCACTGAAGTTGAAGAATCAATGCCACTTTCTGAAGCCTGGGGCATGTTCGTTAAAGAGAAGGGTAGTCAGTGGGTGAAAGCTATTGATCATGAAAACAGGCGAATCTACGAAGTGTTGTTGCATGTCGTTGGGGATGTGCCTGTAACCTCGATCATTAAGCAGGACATCCGGAAGACGCTGGAAGTTGTCAGCTTATTACCTAAACGCTTTGGACATCCCTACAAGACTATGACTCTGCAAGAGTGCATTGATTATGATGTGCCTGAAGAGGATTTGATCAGTAGTGCTACGGTCAAGAAGCATCTCAAGATCTACAGTTCATTCTTCAAAGTGTTCTTGAAGGATGAGAAAGATATTCTGACTTTGGCACCAACTGAAGGAATCAAACTAGAAGTGAAGGAAAACAGGGGCGGTAGCTTTTCTTACCCGGAGATGAAACGCCTTGTATCGCACCTGGAGAAGCTTTCTGAAGATGACTGGCGTAAGGCTTACTTCCTCACTCTGTGTTACACAGGGGCGCGGCGTGGCGAGATTGCTGATCTGAAAGTAGGGCAACTGCGAACCGATGAACAGACAGGGAGAAAGTATCTCTTCATAGAGGGGGGCAAGACGGATCACGCTCAACGTCAGATCCCCGTTCATAAGAACATTGAAGGGATTCTAACGAAGCTGGCAGAAGGTAAAGCAGCCACAGCAAGACTTTTCCCCAAATTCCCGTATTACACTCAGGTTACAGATGCTTGGGTGGAGATTATGCACAAATGCAATGCGCCAGATCTCAACGAGAAGGGTCAAAAGCGCCGGGTGCATTCAATACGCCATTCATTTATAACTAAGGCTTTAACGCATTCACGACCTGTGCAAGTTCAACTTGTAGTGGGACATAGCCTTACTGAGTCATTAGGAATCACCGCACGATACACACATGAGCCAACCCTTGAAGAATTGCTTCCGGTGATTGATGGGATTGATTGGCGTTAACTAACATGAGCACGCCAGAAGAACAAGACTTGTTATTCAAAATAATCTAAATTTAACTTATGGTTTTAGAATCACATCATTGAATGGTCGCTCTCGTTAAGACTGCCTTTTAGACTTCACTTTCTTGTAAATGCTGTATTTTCTACCTGGAAAATAGTAATTTAGAAAGAGAATGATAAGGGAGGTGATTATGGCTTTGAACAGAATTGCTTACGCTTACTACGATCCCAATTGGGATAGAGCACAGCATCCTATAGCGTTACTAGTGCGCACTTCTATTGAGCCGTTGGATTACTTGGCCCATATGAAAGGGCATCTTCATTGCCCTTCATGCTATGAGCCTCTGATCCGAGTTCCTAACGATCCTGCTGTAGCGGTGATGGCAAATGGTAAAAAGGCTTTGTTCCGTCACTTTCCTGATGAAGATGCGCCATACTGCCGTCTAAGAAGTAGTCAAATGTCTGGGAAAAAATATAACTCAGAAGAGGAAGCAAGGCAGGCTGTTGAAGATCAGGATTTAGTTATCATCAGTGGGTTTATGCAGGAAAGACCAGAAAATCAACCTAGAGCAGATTTCGACGGCGAAAAAGAGCCGTTAGAAACAGAATTCGAAAGTGAAGATGGTCCAGAAGTTGCTGTGCCCGTATCAAGACATGATGGTGAAACCTTCAAACTTCCTAGCAAGGTAACTAGCGTTCAATCCCTATGCACCAATTTTAGGCATAATTATCATAGGGAAATTCATATAGTTGTCGAAGATCAAGTTTTAAGATATGTGTTAGATGTTGACTTACAAGATGCAGCTGAAATTGTTGAAGTTAATCATGAACCTAAATTCTACTTTGGTGAAATAGTCCGTATTAAACGTTATGATTTTTCGTCTCACGTTTTTCTAAGACACCCTCATCTGGCTGGTAATGTTGACTTCAGAATATCAGCCAGTAACAGCGATTTGGACGCTCGGGGTATTACGAAGGAAAATTCATTAAGAAGAATACTTATATTCTTTGGAGTTATTGAAGAAATCGGTGCTGGTTATTGGTCTCCAAACAAAAAGTGGGGGGAAATAGGTCTGTTACCGAGGCAATACGAAGACTTCCTTAGAGCTAACTATAAGAAAGAATAGATAGAAATTTAGAATCTTTACTTTAATTGTTGTAATCTTGCAGTATTATGTCACGTTAAAGAAAACTTAAGGTAAGAGGATTTTATGACACAGATTAAGCGTTACTCTGTAAAGAGAGAGGGAATAACCTACGGCTATATTGAAAACGATAGTTTTGAAGATAGCCGCTGGCGCTTCGTTCATCCTATTGAGGATGGCAAGTTTACAATGGATATTACAAGTATTCATCCAGTTCTTGGTGAGAACGATAATCTTAGCATTGAAAAAAGGACTAAAAGTAATTCATTTTCAATCGATATGAAGAAAGCAATAATTACCAGAGATGATGGAACTGTGTTTGAAATAGTAGAAGAAATTACTTAATAGTCTGTATTGAATCTTTTAGTATGGTGGCATGGCGCGGACTTTGCCACTTTCACCTGTTCACTTCGCTGCGCGTTCTCATACACGCAAATCTTACCGTCTGATGTATCCACTTCTTGACTCAATATCAAAGTAATCTGTGCTTGTGCCATAAGTGGTAACAAAGCCAGTATGATTGCGATCTGTTTCATGGCTTTACCTCAAAAGTGAAGGGTAAATTCATCTGACAAAATATCTTTGGCCTCTTGGTCTATACCGATATAAAAGAGGGTGCTATCAACTGATTTCTGTCCGAGGTATTTGCATATAGATTCTATTGGCTTTTTAGCTTCAAACATGACGCGGCCTTTACTCTTGCGCGGAGTATGGCTTCCAACTTCCTTGAACCCGCAACGCCTCCCGGCACTACTGAACGCCTCTAATACAGCGTTATGTGACACAGGCTGGCCCTTACTTCTGAGATCAGCCAACGAGAAAACGTAATCATTGAGCAGTGGGCGCGATTCAGCTTCAGCACGGCGCAATTCCACTACTTTACGCATCGTCTCAGTGATCTTAATTTCAACCCGGTTCCCGGTCTTCTGCTGCACGATGTTGATGTGCGTCTTGCCTTCTGCAAAGTCTTCCCACTTAAGCAGGGTTGCATCTGAGAAACGTAAGGCGCTTTCAAACTGCATCACCCACAGGCAGTAGAAGAGGTTGCTACGACGGTGTTTCTTCAACTCTTCAGCCACTCTGCCAACATCGTGCATTGTCTTCAGTGCTGCTACCGCGTTGCCCATCTGTCTAACTCCTGTGTTTCGATGTGGGGCATTTTTGATCAAAATCATGCACTTGCAAAGTGATTATTGATATCGCTAGCACTAAATGATCATGAGGTATGCAACTGTCTGATTTAACAAGAATTCTGACTCACCGCTTAACGCGAACAACAGCCCCGCCAAAGTTGAATTTTTGCACAAAACGAAATATCCCTTATGAATCAATGATTTGGCATTTCTAAACACATGTTTGCTAGTTGCCATAGAACCTTTGCACGATTGATTTTATTCATCGAACAGCTTGCACCAGGCATGTGATATGCGGCATCTGTTATTAATCAATAACTTAGAAAGTGGAATCTACCAAACAACACTTTCAGCTAATAGAGTGGGAATGATTATCATTTGCAGATGAGAGCGAGTCTCAATTTCATCTGTAAATGAGAATTAATTTCATTTTTACGTTTAAAGAGAGTTGCTAAGCAAATCAGGCACTTTTGCACATTGATGATTTGGCATGAATCGGGCTGTAAGCGTTGGTATGACTGGCTTTGCTATGAAATGTAGATATTTGGCATGTTGTTTGTTGGGGTGAAACTGGCGATCATTTCAACTTTATTACAGTTAATAGGCATGTAATAACCATCCTATTTTCATCTGATAAACAATGAATAAAATCTAGATAAAAGGTAGGTAGATGATAGGTGCATTATTTGCATGTATGCAAGGATTGCATGTATTGGAAAGGTGCATTATTTGCATGTATCAGGATTATAATAGGTGCAATTATTGCATGTGTTAAGGGTTGAAAGGTGCAAAGATTGCATGTATTAACCCTTCAATAGGTGCAAAAATTGCATCCTAGTAAAAGAGATTTTATAAAAGCGACTGTAAAGGAGAGCTTTTATAAAAGATCTTTTATAGAAGAAGGTAAGTTTGCTTAGTCATACGGCTAGGCAAGTGGACTACCTCGCCACCCTACCGGGCTATGGTGTCCAGCCGCCGCATAACACACAACCTTTACCAATGTAT
>NZ_CAJCKS010000074.1:0-23668 GCF_903970985.1 Pantoea sp. ME81
ATCGATTTTCTGATTGTGATGGGAGGGCCACAAGATCCCTCCACCACACTAGCTGAATGCCCGCACTTTGATGCGAAAGGTGAACAGGCGTTGATTGTTTCGGCGGTTCAAACCGGTAAAGCCGTTATCGGTATTTGCCTGGGATCACAACTGATTGGTGAAGCGCTTGGCGCGCCGTTCGCACATAGCCCTGAAAAAGAGATTGGTAAATTCCCAATCACACTGACGGAAGAGGGTAGCAAGGATGAGATGTTCTCTCACTTTGCCAGCACGCTGGAAGTAGGGCACTGGCACAACGACATGCCGGGATTGACGGCAGAGGCAAAAATCATTGCTTATAGCCAAGGTTGCCCGCGCCAAATCGTTGCCTATTCCGATCGCGTTTATGGTTTCCAGTGTCATATGGAATTAACGCGGGAGGTCGTTGAAATGTTGATCGCGCATTCTGAGAATGACCTGAGCCGTGCAGCTGAATACCGCTTTGTTAACACGCCAGAAGAACTTCGTGCACACGACTACAGCGAGATGAATGAAGTGCTATTTGGCTTTTTAGATAAGTTAGAAGCTCGTTATAAATCAGCATAAGCACTGAATACGTCAGGCTAACTGTGCCTGGCATTCTTTCTGCTCTATTAATTAATAACGCTGCCCGGCGATTTTACGCGGGGCAGCGTTATTTCAGTCAGATATCAGCACTTCATTAGCGGCGAAGGAGTGCCATGGAATGGCACTCTGCTAAACGTCAGCGAAATTACAACTTCGGACCTGCCTGCGCAATACGCGCACCAGCCTCGTTATTACTGTACTGCTTGAAATTATTGATAAACAGCTGTGCCAGTTTCTCGGCCGCTTCCTGCCATTCTGCCGGTGATGCCCAACCGTTGCGCGGATCAAGAGTGTTTACATCGACGCCAGCAATCTCCTGCGGAATGGCGAGGCCAAAGATCGGCAGTGTTTCTTCACGCATTGCGCCAGTTTCCCCTTCGAGGATGGCGTTGACGATCTGGCGCGTATCTTTCAGCGACAAACGTTGGCCTGCACCGTTCCAGCCGGTATTCACCAGCCACACTTCAGCACCGCTTTGTGCAACTTTCTCCTGTAACACGTCCGCGTACTGCGTTGGGTGTAGCATCAGGAAAGCAGCGCCATAACAAGCTGAGAACGTCGGCGTCGGGGCGGTAATGCCGCGCTCGGTGCCCGCCAGCTTGGAGGTGAAGCCAGAAAGGAAGTGATACTGCATCTGCTCTGGCGTCAAACGTGAAACCGGAGGGAGCACGCCAAATCCGTCCGCAGCAAGGAAGATAATGCGTGAAGGGTGACCCGCGCGAGACACCGGCTGCACGATATTCTCGATGTGCGACAGTGGATAAGAGACGCGTGTGTTCTCGGTTTTGCTGCCATCGGCATAATCCACACTGCCATCTTCACGAACGACAACGTTTTCCAGCAACGCGTTACGGCGGATAGCACCATAAATTTCCGGTTCAGATTCCGCTTTCAGATTGATGGTCTTGGCATAGCAGCCGCCTTCAAAATTGAATACGCCGTCTGCATCCCAGCCGTGCTCATCATCACCAATGAGCTGGCGACGCGGATCGGTCGACAGTGTGGTTTTTCCGGTACCGGAGAGGCCAAAGAACAGCGCCACGTCGTCTTTTTCGCCACGGTTGGCTGAGCAGTGCATGGACGCGATACCTTTCAGCGGCAGCAGGTAGTTCATCACTGAGAACATCCCTTTTTTCATTTCGCCGCCGTACCAGGTCCCGCCAATCAGCTGGATATTCTCTGTCAGGTTGAAGGCAACAAAGTTCTCTGAGTTCAACCCTTGCTCCTGCCACTGCGGATTCACGCAACCGGCACCGTTAATCACCGTGAAGTCCGGGGTGAAGCTCGCCAGTTCTTCGGCGGTCGGTGCGATAAACATGTTTTTGACAAAGTGCGCCTGCCAGGCCACCTCAGTGACAAAACGCACGGCCAGACGGGTATCAGCGCTGGCACCACACCAGGCATCAACGATATACAGCGCTTTTTCAGATAAGTGATCGGCTACCAGCGATTTCAGGTGTGCCCACACTTCAGTCGACATCGGTTTGTTATCATTACGCCCCAGGCCAGCATCGGACCACCAAAGGGTATCTTGCGTCACATCGTCGCGAACGATGTACTTATCGCGTGGAGAACGGCCAGTGAACTCACCGGTATCAACCGTCACTGCACCAGACGTCGTCAAAATTCCGCGCGCCGGGCCTTCAAGATCGGCTGACGTTTCATGCTCGAACAGCAATTCGTAACTCGGGTTATAAACGATCTCGCTGACATCGTTGATGCCAAGGTTTGAGAGGTGTTGCATGACAGATTTAATTGCGCTCATAAAATACCCTGACTCATTGGATGATTGGCGAGGCGGCAAGGGCCGACCCGAGTAGGGGATGGATAGTAGCACTGGCTTTTTGATGCAGAAATTGCATATAAATCATTTGTCATGTAAAAATTGCATAGAAATGGGGGCTGTAATTGGAGCGAAGAAGTGCTAAGTAACCTCGAAGTGAAGTGGTTCTATGATGTGATTGCATTAGAAGAATGCCGCAGCTTTACGCTTGCGGCAGAGAGACGAAATATTTCGCAATCCTCGTTTAGCAGAAGGATCCAGGCACTCGAATCGAACCTGGGTTTCAGCGTCTTCAATCGTGATGTTAATCCTCCGCAGTTGACGCCACAGGGCAGAATATTTGTCGGCTATGCCAGAAATATGCTCGATGATATGGACTTCCAGATCAGCCGAATTAAGGGTGAAGATAAGCTAAAGCAAAGTATCCGTATCGATGCGGCGCCTTCGCTTTCTGTCCTGCTACTGCCCGATATACTGGCGGATTACCGTGACAGTCCGGATAAGGTGTTCTTTGTTGAATCGATTAACGTCAACGATGCAGTCTTTAATCTGAAAGAAGGGAAAAGTGATTTTATCCTGTCTTTTTATAATGAAGAGTTGATGAACTACCCGTTCATCAATCATAAAATTTTCGATTCCGCTCTGCACCTGGTCTCACCCTGTGATCAGCACGGCAAGCCGATATTCTCGATCAATGGCGACACACTGCCGCTGGTCAAGTATGCCAATGACAGCTACATGGGTCGTCAGGTCAATCAGGTGATTGATCGCATACCAAACACCACCTTTATCCTCACGTTTGTCTCTTCGATGAGTGAGTTGCTGAAGAGAATGATCCTGAAAGGCGATGCTGTAGGCTGGCTGCCAGATTACTCGATTCAGCGTGAGCTGGAGGAGAGAAGGCTGGCGATTATGGATCACAGCCTTTCGCTGAAGATTTCGGCTTATGTGTATCGTTCTGGCGCGCGTTTAAATCTGACGGCGGAACGCTTCTGGCGCTATGTGAAGGAGCGGAATATTGATGGTTGATGGTGGTATGGACTGAAAACAGGATGTTAAAGGCAGAATTAAGTCATTTTATTTATTGTGTCATTACCATTTCGATATTTTCCCATAACTCATTTAATCTTAAGCAAATTCCGGGATTTTCAATTAATGAAAACTCGGTAGCATCGGAAAACACATAAGGTGCTTCAAGTGTTGCACTCGGGCAACATGCTTCTGGCAGTAACGCGCCCATAACTTTCAATGTCTCTGTGAGTTGTGAATGTGCCAGATGAGCCCTGACAGACAGGTTAGGCATTGAGACAGGCTTATCAAGAAATTCGCCACTGCTAACAATCCAGTCAAGGGCGTTTTTTATTACTCCGGTGACACCGTGTGCATATTCCGGGCTGACCAATAACACCATGTCCGCCCTGGATAATGCATCTCTCCAGTGCTCAACTGCTGAATTCTGTGTATTTTCATCATCAACATTAAAAAGAGGGATTTTATCCAGAGAGTCATATATCTCAAACGTGACTCCCACTGGACTAAGCAGAGACATGGCCCGTAAAAAAACAGTGTTCAACGATGCAGCACGAAGACTGCCAGAAATGCCTAATACATACTTTCCATTACTCATCAAACTGCGCCTCTGAAATTTATTCTGTATAAGCCAGAACACTAAATGAGAAAATACTGCCTATTTCTTTAAAATCTTAACTTACTCTACGAGAGTCGATACCTGTCATCATCTGTTTCATCACGCAACGATACCAGCGCCGCTTCAACCTCAACTTTACTTAAAGGCATCTTCCCCGCATCGAAAGCAAGGTGAAATAGCATTTTTCCAGCAAGGAGACAAATTGGCCAAGGAAATAGCCGTCCCTTGCATACCCTATGATTTAAGATGCGTATGGCTTATTGAACAGTTGCCCACATTCGAACTATTGTCAGTGATATGCTTTTGAATGTCACTTAATACGCCCTGTTAAATCTTTAATTTTCATGCAGTTAACGATTAATTCGCATCTTCGTTTTGAATTTTAAGTTTCTCCAGTGATCCCACCAATAATGCGCACAACCCGTTTAGCTTCGGTCCCATCGGGATCTAAATCAGGATCATAAATAGTCACCGTAATGCCGCAGCAGCGGGTAGAGTTGAACAGCACCTGACAGATACTCACCAGGGTTTGCGAAGTCAACCCTGGTGTGCCGGGGCAGTCTACGGCGGCCATTTCGGCACTATCCAGTACATCCAGATCGAGATGAATCCAGTAGGGTATTTTAGGTAAGCGATTCAGTCGTTCGAATATTCTGTCAATGAGTTGCTGATTTGATAACTTCAGCGCGTCAAAAATAGTGATACGGCGTATATCAGTGTCGGCAATATCTGGCCATTCGTAATCGACAAGCTGCGATTCACGCTCACCCACTTGAACCACAGCGTGATCGGCAATGAGCGCTCCTTCAAAATCAGGCCATTGAGTGAGTAAAGCTTCCCCTCGACCCGTGACCAACGCCAGATCCATTCCGGCTGCTGCACCGGGTCGCCCGGCGTAAGGGCGTGCCCAGTTTCCAGGATGGCGGAAATCACTATGGCCATCAATATGTACCAGTGCCAGCGGTCCCAGTTGACGCCGACTGCCCAAAATGACACCCGGCAAAATAGCGCAATCACCCCCAACTACAATCGGTTTAAGGTTCAATCGGTGTGATGCTTCGACTTCGTCCGCCAATTGCAAATTAAGCCGTCTGAGCTTGTGACCATTTAGGATGTCGGTATCGGGTTCAGCCTCAGGGCTATAGGGAGGGCAAGGAACCGTCACAATCTCATAGTCTGAGAAGACATTCCTGAGCCCATGCTGCATCAGGATCTCAGGGGCACGGAATGTGCCTGGAATATGCCCTTCATACAATGGATTAAGGCCAAGATTGGACGGAACAAGAATGATTTTCTTCATCACTTCGCCTCGGGTTACACGGATTAGCTTAACTCTAGCTGACCTTGTTGAGAGACAGATGATTTGACACAGGTTGCAGTGGAAGAGTGCCCTGTCAGAATGGCTGGTGGCCTGGTTTGCGGAAAAGCGCTGGTAAAGTCGAATCCCAGGCGTAGTGATGAGGTTAAGCGGCTGCAGCGGCCTGAAGCCCGCTCAAGCCGTTTGCATCACCAGACCTCGAGCATTGCGGCGCAGGTAGTCAATTTTACGACTTCATCAATCGCTGCAGCGATGCCGCACTCTGCTCATCATCCGGTACATACACCAGCAGGCGGTCGCCGTTGCGTGAAGCAGACCACCAGTTATTCTGGCGCAGCGTCATTTCACCGACTTCCTCGCGGTAAAAACGCTTCAGCCGATTTTCCACCTTGCCCAGTTCGTAGCGTTGCCAGGTTTGGGCAAATTCATCCGAGCTATTCAGCAAACGAGCGAGAAAACTCTCCCAGTGTGGATCGCCAAGGTGTTCGCCCATCTGTCCACGAAACATCGCCACCATCTGCGGCATCACGTCTTCCCAGTCATTAATCGCTTTGCGCCAGCCGGGATGATTAAACGCCAGCCAGATGCAGTTGCGGTCCTCCACGGCGATCTCCGCAAGATCCACGCCCATCAATGCACACCAGGCGGCGTTATAGCCAAGAATATCGAAACGCGGTGTTTCGATAATCGCCGGTAACTGGATCGCGTCCAGCATCTGCTGATTATGTGCTGCGATTTTGCAGCAGGCAGCGGCCACCCGTACCGATGGCAACGAGTGTCCGGCAAGGGAAAACAGATGCTGCGTCTCGACATCGTTGCACTGCAATGCCGTGGCAATGGCCGTCAGCGTTTTGGGCGAGGCTTTGATATCGCGACCCTGTTCCAGCCACGTATACCAGGTCACGCCGACATCCGCTAACTGCGCTACTTCTTCACGGCGCAGACCGGGCGTGCGGCGGTGACGCATATGTGGCAAACCCAGACGGTTAGGATCGAGACTTTCGCGGCGCGTGCGTAAAAAAGTGCCCAGCAGTTTTCGATTGTTGTGTTCAGCGGTATCACTTACAGCAGGGTAAAGACCAGCTGCTGGGTGCATGGGCCGGTGAACTGTTGGCGGAAGAGCTGCGTCTGGCTCAGCAGGCGCTGAGTGAAATCACCGGTGAGTTCACCTCCGACGACCTGCTCGGCAGGATTTTCTCCAGCTTCTGTATTGGTAAGTAGTCTTTACCCTGTTTCCCCCATCACTGTTTGGTTGGGGGAAACATGCGTCTTTGTTATTTGGCACCCCCTCTCCTTTGCAGTATAACGATCGCTGGCCCGTGCTAAAGCGTATCGGCCTCACCCACGATTCATGCTAAACATTAGGCGCAAGTTGCTGCCTGAACAGGAGAGAAACATGAGTACACCGCTCGACAGCGTGGCGCTGAACGCGCTGTTCAATGACGCTCGCACCCACAGCTACTGGCAGGACAAACCGATTTCTCACGATGTGCTGCAGCAACTCTATAGCCTGACCGCGCTCGGCCCGACTTCAGCCAACTGTTCACCAGGACGGTTCGTGTTTGTCACTTCGCAGGAAGGCAAAGAGAAGCTGAAACCTGCGCTCTCCTCCGGCAACGTGGACAAAACCATGGCAGCACCGGCAACGGTGATCGTGGCGTGGGATCCTGAGTTCTATGAAGCGCTGCCCAAACTCTTCCCGCACGGTGATGCGCGTAGCTGGTTCACCAGCAGCCCAGATTTGGCTAAAGAGACGGCTTTCCGCAATAGCAGCCTGCAGGCAGGGTATTTAATTCTGGCGGCGCGTTCGCTGGGGCTGGATGCCGGCCCGATGTCCGGTTTTGACCCGTCAAAAGTCAATGAGGCCTTCTTTAGCGAAAGCAAATGGCAGGTGAACTTACTGATTAATCTGGGCTATGGCGAAGCCAGCAAACTGCATGCGCGTTTACCGCGTCTCGGCTTTGATGAAGCCTGCAAATTTGCCTGATTGATTCCAGGCGTCGGGCATTGCGCGACGCCTGTCACTCACATTAACCCAGCGAGTGAAAACCGCTGTTGAAATAGACCATCGGCACCGCCGCTTCACCTGGCAGTGAAATGCCAACGATGCGCGCCAGCAGCACGCTGTGCGTATTCCACTCCACCACTTTCTCCAGCTGGCAGTCAAAACTCACCAATGCATCAGTCAGCACCGGTGCACCGGTATTCAGCGTTTGCCACTCACCGCTCTGGAAGCGTTCTGCGCGACGTGCAGACTGACTGAACTGCGCGCATAAATCGTCATGCTGTTCACGCAAGACGTTCACAGCGAAATGGCCAGCATTCACAAATGCGTCGTGGCTGGATGCACTACGGTTAACACACACCAGCAAGCTTGGCGGCTCGGCAGCCAGTGAGCTAACAGAAGTCGCAATCAGCCCCAGCTTTTCGCCCTGAAACTCAGTGGTCACTAAAGAAACGCCTGCGGTCAGGCGGCGCATACCATGACGAAATTCATCAAGTGAGATTGATTCCTGGCGAGTAAGTGAAGTTACTGACATAAAAAAACTCCGACGTGCATGCTGCTGCGATGGGCACGATTATCTTGAGGTGGATTGTTCACGCACTTAGATGTGCTTTTGGTTGCCCAAATCCTACACTACCTCAGACTTTACGGCACCCTATCCGCGCAAAATCAGCAAAAGCGTTATATGCAAATTCAACTGATGGGATTAGCCGCCGCTTCGGTCTTATCTGATTTTTGGTCATTCCATGTTATGCCGGATGCAAACCTCTGAGAAAATTCCTACAATAGCGCTGATGATTATCTGACCATTTTCACGGAGCGACAGATGGCTAGTCATTTTGTACGTTGGATGGGTAACTCGCCGCTCTCTTCAGAGCTGTTTCGGGTTCCACAGGATGTGATTAACAGCGCCGAGCGCTTCCCTGACAAGCGCCGTAGCCGTTTTCTCGCCGCACGCGAATTGCTGGCTCAGCTGATGCTGCGTGTCTATGGCATTCGTGAACTCCCGCCGCTTGTGACCACCAGCAGCGGACGACCTTGCTTTGCCGATCCTAACCTCCCTGACTTTAGTATTGCGTACGCCGGTAATATGGTCGGTGTGCTGCTGGCGGAAGAAGGCGGACGTGCGGGGTTGGATATGGAGATTGTCCGCGCCCACAGCCGTCAGACGCAGGACACGCTCACGCAGGATCTCTCATCGGGTGAGAAAGCGTGGATCAACGCGCAGCAGGATTTTATGGAAGCGGTGACGCAAATCTGGACGCTGCGCCAGAGCATCCTCAAATTAACCGGTGAAAGTGAGAACGGTGCCGGTTCGCTGCAGTTGCACCCTGCTGCCGGCCGTCTGCGCTCCAGCGTGTTTCCGGATATTCAGGCGGTCTGTGATGCCGAGCCGATGCTGGTGTGGTCGTGCGCGCTCTCTCCGGGCACTGAGCGCTTATGCCTGTGGGAGATTGATGCACAGCAGCAATGGCAGCCATTGCGCGACGTTGAAATGAGCAAACCGAATATTGGCCCGCGCTCGCTGCGTCTGACCAGCCTCACTCCCACACCCCAGGAAATCGGACATCTCTAACAAAACAGGCCGCAATCGCGGCCTGTTGCTTTTAGTGCGCGTCGATAAACGCGATTTTTAGCACAAACAGCAGGGCAACAATCACCACGCACGGGCTGATTTCACGCCAGCGTCCTGTGCCAAGCTTCATCACACAGTACGAGATGAAGCCCAGCGCGATACCTTCGGTGATCGAGAAGCTGAATGGCATCATCGCCGCCGTGACAAACGCCGGGACCGCTTCGGTGAGATCGTCCCAGCGCACGCGTGACAGTGACGCCGTCATCAAGACTCCCACATAGATCAGCGCACCTGCTGCCGCATAAGAAGGCACCATCGCGGCCAGGGGTGACAGGAACATCACCAGCAGGAACAGAATCCCGGTGATGACCGCCATCAAGCCGGTACGGCCACCAATCGCCACGCCGGAAGAGCTTTCGATATACGCCGTCACTGAAGAGGTGCCGATGAGCGAACCGGTCACCGAGCTGATGCTATCAACATACAGCGCCTGCTTCATACGCGGGAAAGTGCCCTTTTCATCGGTCAATCCGGCCTTATCGGTGACACCGATCAGCGTGCCGGAAGAGTCGAACAGGTTGACCAGCATAAAGGAGAAGATCACTCCCGCCATGCCGATGTTGAACGCCCCTTTAATATCGACCTGACCCACCACCGATGTCACTGCCGGCGGCGCGGCAAACACGCCGCTGAATTTCACATCGCCAATGGCTAAGCCAATCGCCGTAGTGACCACAATCGATACCAGCACCGCCGCGTGGATATTGCGTGAGGCCAGAATCGCGATAATGAAGAAGCCCAGCGCCCCCAGCAGTACGCTATGCGAGGTCAGGTTCCCGACCGTCACAATGGTGTCGGCATTCGGCACGATGATACCGGCGTTTTTCAGGCCCATCATGGCGATAAACAGGCCGATACCGGCGGTGATGCCGACACGCAGGCTCATCGGGATGTTAGCAATCATCCAGTAGCGCACACGCAGCAGCGTGAGGATCAGCAGACCCAGTGCGCCCCAGAAGATCGCGCCCATACCAACCTGCCATGAGTAACCCATCGCGCCGACCACCACAAACGCGAAGAAGGCGTTCAGCCCCATCGCCGGTGCCAGCGCGACCGGCAAGTTCGCCACCATCCCCATCAGGATGCTACCAAAGGCCGCTATCAAACAGGTGGTGACAAACACCGCCTGAGTATCCATGCCTGCGGCGCCCAGAATTTGCGGGTTTACAAAGACGATATACACCATCGTCAGGAAAGTCGTGAAACCGGCGATCACTTCGGTGCGCGCGGTTGTGCCGTGTTCCTGCAGCTTAAAGATGCGCTGCAACAAGCCCTGATTGTTCATTCAACTGTCCCGGAAAAAAATTTATCGCCGCGTATCCTATAGATTTTAGCGCAGCAAAACACTGATTATTCGCAAACGGTTGCCGGGGTCGCTTTCTACGCTCAGTGCGCTAGAGTGTCAGCTGGCTGTTTAATAAAAGGATGATGTGCGATGTCAGTTGAATGTGTGTTTTTCGATTGCGACGGTACGCTGGTCGACAGTGAAGTGATCTGTACGCAATCCTACGTCAACACCTTTGCCCAATACGGTATTGAGCTCTCTTTGCAGCAGATGTTTGAGCAGTACAAAGGGGTAAAGCTCTATGACATCGTGCGGGATGTACTGGCGCAGCATCAGAAAGAGGTGCCGTTAGACGAGTTCGAAACGGCGTATCGCGCGGATGTGGCCCGCCTGTTTGACCTCGACCTGAAGCCGATTGCCGGTGCCAAAGCGCTGGTGGAAAGCGTGAAAGTGCCGATGTGCGTGGTCTCGAACGGGACAGTGAAGAAGATGCAGCACTCGCTGGGTTTAACCGGCATGCTGCCCTACCTCGAAGGTCGGCTGTACAGCGGTTATGACATTAACCACTGGAAGCCCGATCCCGAGTTGATGTATCACGCGGCGGAGCAAATGCAGGTGCCGATTGAGAAGTGCATTCTGGTGGATGATTCAGAAGCCGGTGCGCGTGCGGGGATCGCGGCGGGCATTCCGGTATTTTACTACTGCGCTGATGCGCACAATCCGGAGTTGGATCATCCGCTGGTGACGCGCTTTGATGATATGACGCAACTGCCCGCACTGTGGCGCGCACGGGGTTGGGATTTGGTGTAAACCCAGGGCGGCATGAATGTCGCCCCTGCAGAAACCGGCGCACGATGTCCGGGCAATGCAGGATGCAAATCGACTGACCCCAAAAGTGTTACCTCTGTGGTCGGTCTGATCTGTTACCTCTGTGCCCGGTGGAACCTGGTGCTGCCTCTACAGAGGCCGATGTGCGATTTTGATCTGTTCGCAGATCTAATAGGGTGTGCATTTATGCGCACCAGGTAACCTAAACGCCTTAGCCAATCGCGCCCAGTGAATCCTCGTTGCTCTGCTTCTTCGGCAGCAGGAACAGGGTGGCAACAATATCCAGCAGGTAAATCAGCGCCAGCAGCGTGATCGCCGCGGTAAACGAGATTTGCGCCGCCAGCAGACCAATCACCAGTGGACCAAAGCCGCCAACACCGCGTCCGAGGTTAAACAGTACGTTCTGCGCAGTGGCACGCGCCTGCGGTGGGAAGGTGTCGGAGATCAGCGCACCGTAGCCGCCAATCATGCCATTCACAAACATCCCCATGATCGCACCAGTGAACAACATCACAGTAGGATCGCGCAGCTGCGCATACACCACCACCATGGCGACCGCGCCAAACTGGTACAGCAGGAAAATCTTCCAGCGCGCGAAGCGATCGGCCAATACACCAAACAGCCAGATGCCAAAGGTCATGCCCACCACGGTCACCGCCGTCCACAAGCCGGATTTGGTCAGGCTAAAACCAAAGCTGGATGAGAGGTAACTTGGCATCCAGATCATCAGACCGTAATAACCAAAGTTCTGCACTGAGCAGAGGATGAAAATCCCGAGACTGGCTTTGCTGGTGGCGCGATCGGCAAACAGCAATTTGATGCGCGCGGCGAATGACAGCTGTGGCGTCTTCTCAACATGGCGTGTGAAACCCTCCGGCTCCCCCATACTGCGACGAATCACGAAGGACACCAGCGCGGGCAGTAAACCCACCAGGAACATGCCGCGCCAGCCGATCACACTCAGTAGCGGCGGAGTAATAAACGCCGCCAGCAGCACACCGAGCTGCCAGCCGATGCCGACCCATGCCGAGGCGCGATTACGCTTCTCCTTCGGCCAGGCTTCCGCAATCAGCGCCATGCCAATACCAAACTCACCGCCTAAGCCCACGCCCGCCAGCGTGCGATAGGCCAACAGATCCCAGTAGCCCTGCGCCACCGCGCACAGCCCGGTGAAGATTGAGAACATCAGGATCGTCACGGTAAGAATACGGATACGACCATAGCGATCGCTGAGATGACCAAACACAATGCCACCGATCACCGCGCCGATCAGCGTCCAGGTGACCAGCGAACCGGCCTGAGAGGGATCGAGCGCCAGCGAGACGCTGATCGCCGGTAACATAAAGCCCAGAATTAACAGATCGAAGCCGTCCATCGCATAGCCACTAATGGCAGCAACCATCGCTTTTGCCGGCGTCACGGCGTTTTTTTTCGTTATTGGGGAAGACATTTAACAGCACCTGGCAGAAAAAAGTGCGCCAAGTATAAAGAGAGGGAATCGCGGAAACCAATCAGAAATGAAGATGGCTGCCTGTTTGCCACAGTGGCAACAGGCAGCCGAAACGGCAATTAAGAGGGTTTATTGCTGCCGTCGTCACCTGACAGCAGTTCATCCAGCTTGTCGCCGCCAACGTGACGGAAATCCTGACCTTTAACGAAATAGAAGATAATTTCGCAGATGTTCTGGCAACGGTCACCGATACGCTCGATAGCGCGGGCACAGAACAGCGCCGTCAATACACTTGGGATGGTGCGTGGATCTTCCATCATGTAGGTCATCAGCTGACGCACAATGCCTTCGTACTCTTTGTCGACCTTCTTATCTTCACGATAGATCTTAATGGCTTCATTCAGATCCATACGCGCGAAGGCATCCAGCACGTCATGCAGCATCTGCACGGTGTGGCGACCCAGAGACTCCAGGCTCACCAGCAGAGGCAGGTGCTGCTGGCTGAACTTCTCCAGCGCCGTGCGGCTGATTTTCTCAGCGACGTCACCGATACGTTCCAGCTCAGAGATGGTCTTGATGATTGCCATCACCAGACGCAAGTCGCTGGCGGTAGGTTGACGTTTGGCGATGATGCGCACGCAGGCTTCATCAATCTCCACTTCCATCATGTTGACCTTCTGATCACCGTCGATGACGCGACGTGCCAGCTCGCCATCCTGGTTGTGCATCGCGGTAATGGCATCGGTAAGCTGCTGCTCAACCATGCCACCCATGATCATCACCTGGGTGCGAATGTGTTCCAGCTCCGCGTTGAACTGACCGGAGATGTGTTTGTTCAGATTCAAATTGTCCATGTGCGTCTCCTGAATCAGCCGTAACGACCGGTGATGTAATCTTCGGTCTGCTTCTGCGCGGGCTTGGTAAACAGTGTATCGGTGTCGCTGAATTCGATCAGCTCGCCCAGATACATGAAAGCGGTATGGTCAGAACAACGCGCGGCCTGCTGCATGTTGTGCGTCACGATCACCACGGTGTAATCCTGCTTCAGCTCGGTGATCAGCTCTTCAATACGACCGGTAGAGATCGGGTCGAGGGCTGAGCATGGCTCATCCAGCAACAGCACTTCCGGGCGAATCGCGATACCGCGTGCGATGCACAGACGCTGCTGCTGACCGCCGGAGAGACTGTAACCGCTCTGATGCAGCTTGTCTTTGGTTTCATTCCACAGCGCGGCTTTGGTCAGCGCCCACTGCACACGCTCGTCCATATCGGCACGTGACAGCTTTTCAAACAGACGCACGCCAAACGCGATGTTGTCATAAATTGACATCGGGAACGGCGTTGGCTTCTGGAACACCATGCCAACGCGTGCGCGCAGCAGGGCGATATCCTGATGGGAAGCCAGAATATTGTCGCCATCCAGCAGAATGTCACCTTCAGCACGCTGCTCAGGGTAGAGCGAGTACATTTTGTTGAAGGTGCGCAGCAGGGTGGATTTACCACAACCTGATGGTCCGATGAAGGCGGTGACCTGGTTCTTCGCGATATCCAGGTTAATGTTCTTCAGAGCGTGAAACTTTCCGTAATAGAAGTTCAGATTGCGAACCTGAATTTTACCGGCAGAAGTCGTTGCCATACTCATTGCTCATCTCTCATGTGCAGCGCCGCCGAAGCCGCGCCGGGAAATTAATGTTTGCCCTTGGCGAAAACCACTCGCGCGACAATGTTCAGCAGCAGCACGCACAGGGTAATGATCAACACACCCGCCCATGCCAGGCTTTGCCACTCGGCAAATGGGCTCATGGCGAATTTGAAAATCGTCACCGGCAGGTTCGCGATCGGCTGCATCATGTCGGTACTCCAGAACTGGTTCGACAGCGCAGTAAACAGCAGCGGTGCGGTTTCGCCCGCGATACGTGCCACGGCAAGCAGGACACCGGTAATAATGCCGGAGACTGAAGCTTTCAGCGTAATGGCCGAAATCATCTTCCACTTCGGCGTACCCAGTGCATAAGCCGCTTCACGCATGCTGTCTGGTACCAGACGCAGCATGTTTTCTGAGGTACGAATCACGATAGGAATCTGCAACAGCGCCAGCGCCACCACACCCGCCCAGCCAGAGAAGTGCTGCATCTGTGCCACCACGATGGTATAGACGAACAGGCCCACCACAATCGACGGTGCTGACAACAGGATGTCGTTGATGAAGCGAATCACTTCCGCCAGCCAGTGCTTACGGCCATATTCGGCAAGATAAATACCGGCCATGATGCCCAGCGGTGTACCGAACACCGTTGACCACAGAATGAGTAACCCACTGCCCGCCAGGGCGTTGGCTAAACCACCGCCTGCGGTGTTCGGTGGCGGGGTTGATTCAGTGAACAGTGACCAGCTCAGACCATCAATGCCTTTGGTGACGGTAGTGAACAGAATCCACACCAGCCAGAACAGGCCAAAGGCCATGGTCAGCATCGACAGCGTCAGTGCCACTTTATTTTTAGCGCTGCGACGTGCCTGCATTTTACGGCGCGAGGCTTCCAGCTCAGCACGAGCATGCATTTCGATAGCGGTCATGAACGGGCTCCTTCACTCTTCGCCAGGCGCAGGATCATCAGTTTGGAGATGGCCAGTACGATAAAGGTAATCACGAACAGAATCAGACCCAGTTCCATCAATGCCGCCACATGCACACCGGATTCAGCTTCAGCGAATTCGTTCGCCAGCGCGGAGGTGATACTGTTGCCCGGCATAAACAGCGAGGCGCTGTCGAGCTGGTAGGTGTTACCGATGATGAAGGTCACCGCCATGGTTTCACCCAGTGCACGACCCAGGCCCAGCATCACACCACCGATTACACCGTTTTTGGTGAACGGCAGCACGATACGCCAGATCACTTCCCACGTGGTGCAACCAATACCGTAGGCGGACTCTTTCATCATCACTGGCGTCTGCTCAAACACATCACGCATGACCGATGCAATGTACGGAATGATCATGATGGCGAGGATCACGCCAGCGGCCAGAATACCGATACCGAATGCCGGGCCTGAGAACAGGGCACCCACAATGGGAATGTTCGACATGATGTTGCCGATCGGTGTCTGGAAGTACTCAGCAAACAGCGGGGCGAAGATAAACAGGCCCCACATGCCGTAAACGATACTCGGGATCGCTGCCAGCAACTCAATTGCGGTACCCAGCGGGCGACGCAACCAGTTAGGTGCCAGTTCCGTCAGGAATAGCGCAATGCCAAAGCTCACCGGCACAGCGATGATTAAGGCAATGATGGAGGTGACGAGGGTGCCGTAGATCGGTACCAGCGCACCAAATTGTTCGTTTGGCGCATCCCAGGTTTTGGTCCATAAGAAGGAAAAACCAAATTTTTGGATGCTTGGCCAGGAAGAGAAAATCAGGGAGACGATAATGCCACCCATCAACAACAACACGATAAGCGCGGAAAGTTTCACCAGCGCGCCGAAAATCATGTCACCTTGTTTACCTGGGGCTTTGAACGTCGGCTTAGTGGCAGCCATAAGTTTCTCGGTTCTCAGAGGAAGTTCAGGGCGGCATACCATGCCGCCCATCGGGTTGGTCAGTCAGGGGAGACTGACCGGGTCATTCGCTTACTTGTAAATCGCTTTGCCTGAGCTGTCTTTGATGTTCGCTTTCCAGGCAGTACGAATCTGGTTAGCAACGCTTTCTGGCAGCGCAGCGTAATCCAGTGCGGTTGCAGTTTTGCTGCCGCCTTTATAAGCCCAGTCGAAGAACTTCATTACTTCTGCACCTTTAGCCGCATCAGCCTGCTCTTTGTAGATCAGGATGAAGGTGGTAGAAGAGATTGGCCATGCATCGGCACCTTTCTGGAAGGTCAGGTCTTGAGCGAAAGATTTGCTCCAGTCTGCGCCTTTAGCAGAGTTTGAGAAGCTGGTTTCGCTTGGCGTTACTGGCTTGCCATCTGCATCCATCAGCTTGGTATAGGTCAGGTTGTTCTGCTTAGCGTAAGCGTACTCAACGTAGCCGATTGAACCCGGCAGACGCTGTACGAAGGCTGCAACGCCGTCGTTACCTTTACCGCCCAGACCGGTTGGCCAGTTAACGGTGTTGCCTTTACCAATTTTGCTGTTCCAGTCTGCGTTGACTTTAGACAAGTAGCTGGTGAACACGAAAGAGGTACCTGAACCATCTGCGCGGCGAACCACGTTGATGTTGGTGTCTGGCAGTTTCACGCCTGGGTTCAGTTTAGTGATCGCCGGGTCGTTCCACTTTTTGATGTTACCCAGGTAGATATCGCCAACGGTTTTGCCGTCCAGCGTCAGTTCACCTGATTTAATACCTGGGATGTTAACGGCCAGTACCACGCCACCGATTACGGTAGGGAACTGGAACAGACCATTTTTATCCAGATCGGCATCACTTAACGGCGCATCAGACGCACCGAAATCGACGGTTTTAGCGATGATTTGCTTAACGCCGCCTGAAGAACCAATACCCTGATAGTTGATTTTGCTACCGGTGGCTTGCTGATACTCTGCTGCCCACTTGGCATAAACCGGTGCCGGGAATGTACCGCCAGCGCCAGTCAGGTCGGTGGCTGCAAAAGCAGATACCGCGCTTACTGCGAAGGTGGCGGCGAGGATTCGGGCTACGGATGTACGCATCAGTGTCATGTTCCCTCCAGGGGATTTAAAAAAAATCAGGCTCAATGCCATTTTAGTTGGAGTCAGTGATTGCTGCTGGAGGGAAAATAGGACAGTTTGATGACAGTGAAATGTACGAAATATGACAGTTATATGACACCGTTTAAAAAGCAAGCGGACCCGTTGCAGGCCCGCCCTTTTTATAGATTATTCAACAGTAACCGATTTTGCCAGGTTACGGGGCTGGTCAACGTCGGTGCCTTTAATCAGCGCAACATGATACGAAAGCAGCTGCAACGGCACGGTATAGAAGATCGGTGCTATCACCTCTTCGACGTGTGGCAGTGAGATGATTTTCATGCCCTCGCTGTCGGTGAAACCCGCATCCTGATCGGCAAATACATACAGCAAACCGCCGCGCGCGCGCACCTCTTCAATGTTCGATTTCAGCTTCTCCAGCAGCTCGTTATTCGGCGCAACGACGATCACCGGCATATCGGCATCAATCAGCGCCAGCGGGCCGTGTTTCAGCTCTCCGGCGGCGTAGGCTTCTGCGTGAATATAGGAGATCTCTTTCAGCTTCAGCGCGCCTTCCATCGCGATCGGATACTGATCGCCACGGCCCAGGAACAACGCATGATGCTTGTCAGAGAAACCTTCAGCCAGGCTTTCAATCACTTTATCCTGCGCCAACATCTGCTCAATGCGGCTTGGCAATGCCTGCAGCGCATGCACAATTTCGTGCTCGGTTTCTGGCTTCATGCCATGCAGACGACCCAGTTTTGCCACCAGCATCAGCAACACCGCCAACTGCGTGGTGAAGGCTTTCGTTGAGGCCACACCAATTTCGGTGCCGGCTTTGGTCATCAGCGCCAGATCGGATTCACGCACCAGCGAAGAGCCGGCAACGTTACAGATGGCCAGCGAACCGAGATAACCCAGCTCTTTAGACAAGCGAAGCGCGGCCAGCGTATCGGCGGTTTCACCCGATTGCGACAGGGTGATCAGCAGACTGTTTTTACGCACAGCGGATTTGCGATAGCGGAATTCGGAGGCGATTTCCACATCGCAAGGAATGTTGGCCAGCGACTCAAACCAGTAGCGCGACACCATCCCGGAGTTATACGAGGTACCGCAGGCGATAATCTGGATGTGCTCAACCTTACTCAGCAAGGCTTCGGCATTGGCACCCAGTTCGCTGAGATCGATCTGCCCATGATTAAAACGACCAGTGATGGTGTTTTTAATCGCGTTCGGCTGCTCATAGATCTCTTTCTGCATGTAGTGACGATAGGCACCTTTATCACCAGCATCGTACTGCGCCGTGGATTCGATTTCCGCGCGTTTGGCTGGCTTGCCATCACGATCGATGATGGTGACTTCACGGCGCGTAATCTCGGCGATATCGCCCTCTTCCAGGTACATAAAGCGGCGGGTCACCGGCAGCAGCGCCAGTTGGTCAGAAGCAATGAAGTTTTCACCCACGCCACGGCCAATCACCAGCGGGCTACCTGAACGCGCAGCCACCAACACGGATGGATCGCGGCTGTCCATGATCACCATGCCATAAGCACCGCGCAGTTGCGGGATCACGCGCAGTACCACTTCACGCAATGTGCCGCCCTGCTTCTGCTCCCAGTGCACCAGATGCGCCACCACTTCGGTGTCCGTTTCTGAGGCAAACTGGTAACCGCGTTCGATCATCTGCGCACGCAATGGCTCATGGTTCTCAATGATGCCGTTATGCACAATGATAATGTGCTCAGAGACATGCGGATGCGCATTGGCTTCTGATGGCTCACCGTGGGTTGCCCAACGCGTATGAGCAATACCAGTGCCACCAATCAGTGGCTGCTGCTCTGCGGCTTCGGCCAGATTAGCCACTTTGCCAAGACGACGCAGACGCGTCATATGTCCCTGGCGATCGACAACGGCCAGACCCGCTGAGTCATAACCGCGATACTCAAGACGACGCAGACCTTCCAGCAGAATTTCTGCGATGTCACGCTGCGCTACTGCACCAACAATTCCACACATAATAGTTTCCTGACTTCATGGCTTTCGGCCATTGCGTTGTCTTCTGACCTGATTATTCCCCGAGCCTTGTAGAGAGTGGGGGATCTACCCTTCATACATCAAATTTCAGGTGCGTTGGCTACGCGCATTCACCTCAGTCACTGACTTCAGTCAGCTCCTGAGGACTCGCGCTTGCCGCCTTTCTGAAACTCGAATGAGTTCGGGTAGTTTTTTTCACGGGCCGATCTTTGCCGACCCTTAAAATTTATTTTTTCTTAACCGGACGCTGCCAGCCAGACTTCTGATTCTGTTCTTTGCGGTTGTAGACCAAATCGGCGGCGGTGACATCTTTCATTACCGTGGTACCTGCAGCGATGGTCGCGCCAGCCGCGACGGTGACCGGGGCCACCAACTGAGTATCGGAGCCGACAAATACGTTGTCGCCGATAATGGTTTTCGATTTATTCGCGCCATCGTAGTTACAGGTGATGGTACCTGCACCGATATTCACGCCCGCACCAATTTCGGCATCGCCAAGATAGGAAAGATGGCCGGCTTTAGAACCTTTGCCCAGCGTGGCTTTTTTCATCTCAACGAAATTACCCACGTGCGCCTCTTCCGCCAACTCGCTGCCAGGACGCAAACGTGCGAATGGCCCAACGGTGCAGGCAGCGGCTAAAGTGGCATCTTCGAGGACTGAATAAGGGCTGATTTCACAATCATCACCAATAACGCTGTTTTTGATGATGCACCCAGCGCCAATTTTGACGCGGTCGCCCAATGTCACGGTGCCTTCAATGATAACGTTGGTATCGATCTCGACATCACGCCCATGTTGCAGCGAACCGCGCAGGTCGAAACGCGCAGGATCGCGCAGCATGACGCCCGCCAGCAGCAATTGTTCTGCCTGCTCGCTCTGATAGGCACGCTCCAGCGTGGCCAGTTGCAGGCGGTTATTCACACCATCGGTCTCACTGATACGCGCAGGATGTACCGCGTTGATCACGCGACCTTCGTGATGCGCCATGGCGATGATATCGGTGATATAAAACTCGCCTTGAGCATTGTTATTGTTGAGCTGCGCCAGCCAGCGTTTGAGGTCGCCGCCGTTGGCAATCAGGATGCCGGTGTTAATTTCCTGAATCTTAAGCTGTTCTGCTGAGGCATCTTTCTGCTCAATGATGCCGATCACCGTGCCGTTTTCACGCACGATGCGACCATAGCCGGTAGGGTTGTCTAACACCACGGTGAGCAAACCGATTCCACCTTCAGGTTTCGCTTCACGCAAACGCTGTAAAGTGGCTTGCGAGATCAGCGGTACGTCGCCGTACAGCATCAGGATGTCTTCGTCATCGGCAAAGAAAGGTGCTGCCTGCTGCATTGCATGGCCGGTACCCAGCTGTTCAGCCTGCAGTACCCAGTTCAGGGTGTTGTGGGCCAGTTTATCTTGCAGCAGATCGCCGCCGTGACCGTACACCAGATGCACCTGCTGGGCACCCAGACCGGTCGCGGCATCGATCACATGCTGAACCATCGGTTTGCCTGCCAGGGTGTGCAGTACTTTGGGCAGATCGGAATACATACGGGTGCCTTTGCCAGCGGCTAAAATCACCACACTCATTGCGCTTGTAGACATAACTATCCTGACTCAATTTATCTTTCGAAAGTGTAAGGTTTACCCCTGAGATTACTACATTTTTCTCGGACCGAAATTAGCGGATAAAGATGAAAGGCTGATTGGAGATAAAACCAGTGCCGGCCTGGGCATCACGCGATGCATTTTGCCGATGAAATCGGGCTGAGCAAGACAACATCGCCCTCCCCCAAAGCAGGATGATTTATCGCGCGCAAAAAAAATGCCAACCCAATGGGCTGGCATTTCGTGACGCATAAAGCCTGATTACATCGCTTTCTTGGTCAGCTCGATTACACGCAGTTTCGCGATAGCTTTCGCCAGTTCCGCAGAGGCCTGAGCATAGTCCACATCACCGTGGCTGCTGTTCATGTGCTCTTCTGCTTTACGTTTCGCTTCCAGCGCGCGCGCTTCGTCGAGGTCTTCACCGCGAATCGCGGTGTCGGCCAGAACGGTCGTGCTGCCCGGCTGTACTTCCAGCACGCCGCCAGAGAGGTAGATATACTCCTCTTCGCCGTGCTGTTTCACGATGCGAATCATACCAGGCTTGATGGCTGTCAGCAGCGGGGCGTGGCCAGGGTAAATACCCAGCTCACCTTCGCTACCTGACACCTGGATGCGCTCAACCAGACCGGAGAACATTTGTTGCTCCGCGCTGACAACGTCCAGATGATAAGTCATAGCCATACTATTCCTCCTGGGAAACCGTTATTACAGTTTCTTCGCTTTTTCTACAGCTTCTTCGATAGCGCCGACCATGTAGAACGCCTGCTCTGGCAGGTGGTCGAATTCGCCTTCCATGATGCCTTTGAAGCCACGAATCGTGTCTTTCAGGGTCACGTACTTACCTGGAGAACCGGTGAAGACTTCAGCAACGAAGAACGGCTGAGACAGGAAGCGCTGAATCTTACGCGCACGTGCCACCAACAGTTTGTCTTCTTCAGACAGCTCGTCCATACCGAGGATGGCGATGATGTCTTTCAGTTCCTGGTAACGCTGCAGCAGAGACTGCACGCCACGCGCAACGTCGTAGTGCTCCTGACCCACGATCAGTGGATCCAGCTGACGGCTGGTTGAATCCAGCGGGTCAACGGCTGGGTAGATACCCAGAGAGGCGATCTGACGGCTCAGCGTAACGGTTGAGTCTAAGTGAGCAAAGGTGGTTGCTGGTGATGGGTCAGTCAAGTCATCCGCAGGAACGTAAACGGCCTGTACAGAGGTGATTGAACCCGTCTTAGTGGAGGTAATACGCTCCTGCAACACACCCATCTCTTCTGCCAGCGTTGGCTGGTAGCCTACCGCAGATGGCATACGACCCAGCAGTGCTGATACTTCAGTACCGGCCAGGGTGTAACGGTAGATGTTGTCGATGAACAGCAGAACGTCACGGCCTTCATCACGGAATTTCTCCGCCATGGTCAGACCGGTCAGTGCTACGCGCAGACGGTTACCCGGCGGCTCGTTCATCTGGCCATACACCAGCGCTACTTTATCGATAACGTTGGAGTCAGTCATTTCGTGGTAGAAGTCGTTACCCTCACGAGTACGTTCACCCACACCAGCAAATACCGAGTAACCTGAGTGCTCAGCCGCGATGTTACGGATCAGCTCCATCATGTTTACGGTTTTACCTACACCCGCACCACCGAACAGACCGACTTTACCGCCCTTAGCGAACGGACACATCAGGTCGATAACCTTGATGCCGGTTTCCAGCAGCTCTTGCGAGTTAGACTGATCTTCATAAGAAGGCGCAGCACGGTGAATAGAGGAAACCTCTACGGTGGTGCCGTCGTCATTCTGCAGGTCGCCTTTCATGTCGATTGGTTCGCCCAATACGTTCATGATACGGCCGAGGGTTGCTTTACCAACCGGTACCTGGATCGGTTTTTTCAGGTCGGTAACTTGAAGACCGCGCTTCAGGCCGTCAGAAGTACCCATGGCGATGGTACGAACCACGCCACCACCCAGCTGCTGCTGAACTTCCAGCACCAGACGAGCGTCACCATTTTGAACCTCAAGCGCGCTATATACCTGCGGTACCGCGTCCTGAGGGAATTCGACGTCAACTACGGCGCCGATAATCTGGACAATCTTTCCAGCTGCCATCTTGAATCCTCTACCTAATACGAGAATATCCGGCCGCGCTCGCGCGACAGGATATATGCCTGGTTAAACCGCGGAGGCTCCCGAGACGATCTCGGTAAGTTCCTGGGTGATGCTGGCCTGACGAGCTTTGTTGTAAACCAACTGCAGCTCTTTGATCAGGTTTCCGCCGTTATCGGTTGCAGCTTTCATTGCCACCATACGTGCAGCCTGCTCACTGGCCAGGTTTTCCACCACACCCTGATAAACCTGCGATTCGACATAACGGCGCAGCAGGGTATCCAGCAGCGCTTTCGGATCGGGTTCGTACAGGTAATCCCAGGTCTTCGCCTTCATCTCTTCTTCACCTTCCGCTGGCGGTAACGGCAGCAGTTGGGTAATGGTCGGAGTCTGAGACATGGTGTTATTAAACTTGTTGCTGACGATATACAGCTTGTCGATGCGGCCTTCATCATAGGCCTGCAACATCACTTTTACCGGGCCGATAAGATCAGACAGTGCAGGCTTGTCGCCCATACCAGTGACCTGTGCCACGATGTTGCCACCGACAGAGCCGAAGAATGAATTGCCTTTAGAACCAATAACGGCCAGATCGCTCTGTACACCTTTATCAGCCCAGCCCTTCATATCTGCCAGCAATTTTTTGAACAGGTTAATGTTCAAACCACCACAAAGCCCGCGGTCAGTCGAAACGACCAGGTAGCCGACGCGCTTAAC
>NZ_CAJCKS010000075.1:0-23514 GCF_903970985.1 Pantoea sp. ME81
AATCAGCGAGCCGTGGAGTACCACGGACAAGATCATAGCTACGGGGGTACGTGTAGGAAGAGGCGTAGTCAACGTCGTCATATCAGTCATATTCATTGAGTGAAGCGCAGATTTTAAATGCAAATAGCAATCAGTTTCAATAAGCGATGTGTAAGCCACTCGCAGAAAGGCGTTTTTTAGCGGAGATTGCGCTATATGACGGTGGATTTATCTTTCATTTGCACTCTGATTAACGATCACTTAACGTGTCTCGCAATTTCGGCAAGTCTAACGGGAGTACCCCATCGTGCTTTACGTCATTTATGCGGAAGATACCGCAGATTCACTGGAAAAACGCAATTCCGTACGCCCTGCGCATCTCGCGCGCTTGCAGTTACTGCAGGATGAAGGTCGACTGATCGCCGCTGGCCCAATGCCTGCTGTCGATAGCAACGATCCGGGTCCGGCAGGCTTTACCGGTTCAGTGATCATTGCCGAGTTTTCCTCGCTGGAAACCGCACAATCCTGGGCTAATGACGACCCGTACATTGCCGCTGGCGTGTATGAGAAAGTGGCGGTCAAACCGTTCAAGCGCGTATTTTAATCGATGTGGCAGTCTGTTTTACTGCTGGTAGCGGTGTTAACGCTGATTGGCAGAGCACTCTGGATTTGGCGTCAGCAAGGCTGGCGCCAGGCCCGGCAGCACATTGTGATGTTAGTCGTGCTGGCGGCCGCATTACAGATCGTCAATGTCTCTCTGGTGTTACGCGGCGCTTAACGGCCGCGTAAGCCATTTACATATTCTGCGTGATGAACAGGATAGATCGGCGATGCTGCTGCGCCACCTGATGACGAATGGCATGGATACGTTTATAGCGACGTGACTGCCCTTCCAGCCAACGTGCACGACGGCGGTGTACCTGACGTAACATTCTCCAGCGTGCCACTTCATTTCTGCTTCGTCTCATCACATCCTCATCAGACAGGCTAAACTCGCCAGGCATTATAAAGATCTGATTGAAAATGCCAAATCGAAAGCTTCATTGAACTGTCATTCACGATTAAAGGTTTCACTAGTGCTATTCAGCACGTAAACTTTCCTCATCAAAGCGCGAACAGGATGTCCACTTAATGACTACATTTTATACCCTAATCAGTTGGTTGCTGCTGTTCGGCTACTGGTTGCTGATTGCGGGTGTCACGCTGCGTATCCTGATGAAACGCCGCGCAGTGACGTCCGCCATGGCCTGGTTGCTGATCATCTATATTCTGCCGCTGGTGGGTATTATCGCGTATCTGTCGTTTGGTGAACTTCATCTGGGCAAACGCCGGGCTGAGCGCGCACGCACCATGTGGCCCTCCACCGCCAAGTGGCTTAACGACCTCAAACAGTGCCGCCATATCTTTGCCACCGAACACAGTGACGTGGCACGTTCATTATTTGAACTCTGTCACCATCGTCAGGGCATTGCGGGTGTCAAAGGTAATCAGCTACAGCTGCTCACTAACTCTGATGATGTGATGCACGCGCTGATTCGTGATATCCAACTGGCTCGTCACAACATCGAGATGGTGTTTTACATCTGGCATCCGGGCGGCCTGGCGGATGAGGTCGCGGAGTCACTGATGGCGGCTTCACGCCGGGGTGTACATTGCCGCCTGATGCTGGACTCTGCGGGCAGCGTGGCATTTTTCCGCAGCCCATGGGCGAATATGATGCGCAATGCCGGTATCGACGTGGTTGAGGCGTTACAAGTGAGCCTGCTGCGTGTGTTCCTGCGCCGTATGGATTTGCGACAGCATCGTAAAGTGGTGCTCATCGATAACTATATTGCCTACACCGGCAGCATGAACCTGGTCGATCCTCGCTACTTCAAGCAGGATGCAGGCGTGGGCCAATGGATCGATTTGATGGCGCGTATGGAAGGGCCGGTCGCGACCACGATGGGCATCGTTTACGCCTGTGATTGGGAGATTGAAACCGGCAAGCGCATTCTGCCGCCCGCGCCGGATGCCAACATCATGCCCTTTGAGCAGGAAAGCGGTCACATCATCCAGGTGATCGCTTCGGGGCCGGGCTTCCCGGAAGATATGATTCATCAGGCGCTGTTGACGGCGGTCTATTCCGCACGCGAACAGCTGATCATGACAACGCCCTATTTCGTCCCCAGTGACGACCTGCTGCACGCCATCTGCACCGCTGCGCAACGCGGTGTGGAAGTCAGCATTGTGGTGCCACGCCACAATGATTCGCTGTTGGTGGGCTGGGCCAGCCGCGCGTTCTTCACCGAGCTGCTGGAAGCAGGCGTAAAAATTTATCAATTTGAAGACGGTTTGCTGCATACCAAAAGCGTGCTGGTCGATGGACAGCTGAGTCTGGTCGGTACCGTAAACCTTGATATGCGCAGCTTGTGGCTTAATTTTGAAATCACGCTGGTGGTGGATGATGATGGATTTGGCAGCGATTTGGCCACGGTGCAGGATGACTATATCGCCCGCTCACGCTTACTGGATGGTGCGCGCTGGGCTAAACGTGCGTGGTGGCAACGCATCGTTGAACGACTGTTTTACTTCTTTAGCCCTTTACTGTAAAACGAGCGACAAGATTACCGCCTCAGATTAAGCAGGAATGACCATGGATTTAAATAATCGCCTTACCGAAGATGAAACGCTGGAACAGGCCTACGACATTTTTCTAGAACTGGCCGGTGATAACCTCGATCCGGCTGACATCATTCTGTTCAATCTGCAGTTTGAAGAGCGCGGCGGTGCGGAGTTGTTTGACCCGTCGGAAGACTGGCAGGAGCACGTCGATTTCGATCTCAACCCGGACTTCTTTGCGGAAGTGGTGATTGGTTTGGGTGAAGCGGACGGCGAGCCGATTACCGATGTGTTTGCCCGCGTGCTGCTGTGCCGCGAGAAAGACCATAAGCTGTGCCACATTCTCTGGCGTGAATAATCGCTGACGCATAAAACAACGCCGGGCAATTGCCCGGCGTTTTCTTTTCGACCTTATAAGGGGTCGACCTTCAGACAGGATACTGCGTGGCGGAAACTGCCCTCCAGCAACGGACGCGTTTTTGCACACTCAGGTCCGGCAATCGGACAGCGAGTGCGGAATACGCAGCCCGAGGGCGGATTGATCGGTGAAGGCAGTTCACCTTCCAGTAGCTGGATCTGTTTGTTTTTTTCCAGATCCGGATCCGGAATGGGTACCGCAGACATCAGTGCACGGGTGTAAGGATGCTGTGGATTGTTGTACACCGAGTCATAAGTGCCCAACTCAACTGCATGACCGAGATACATCACCAGTACACGATCAGAGATGTGCTTCACCACCGCAAGGTCATGCGCAATGAAAATGAGCGATAATCCCATTTCACGTTGCAGCTGCTGCAGCAAATTCACTACCTGCGCCTGAATCGACACATCCAGCGCCGAAACCGGCTCATCGCAAATAATCAGCTTGGGTTCGAGGATAAGCGCACGCGCAATGCCGATACGCTGACACTGACCACCGGAAAACTCGTGTGGATAACGGTTGATGAGGTTTGGCAGCAGCCCAACCTTCATCATCATGTTCTTCACCTTATCCTTCACTTCCTCCTTTGGCATCTTCGGATAGTAGGTGCGTAGCGGCTCGGCAATGATGTCGCCAATGGTCATGCGCGGGTTCAGCGAGGCCAGCGGATCCTGGAAAATCATCTGGATATCGCTGCGCGCCTGGCGCCACTCATCCTGACTCTGCCCCAATAAATCACGTCCCAGCCAGGCCACACGACCGTCGGTGGCTTTCACCAGGCCGATGATGGCGCGTGCCAGGGTTGATTTACCACAGCCCGATTCGCCCACTACGCCGAGGGTTTCCCCCTCATACAAGCGCAGGCTGACGCCATCCACTGCTTTCAGTGTTTTTGGCGGCTGCCAGAACCACTGTTTGCCGTCTTTAATATCGAAATGCACCTTAAGATCGGCGATTTCCAGTAAGACTTTCTTCTCTTCGATGACGGTGCTCATGCTAATTCCTCCACCGGTTTGAAGCAGGCACGCAGACGCCCTTCCGCGAAAGGCTCCAGCGGCGGTGACTTGGCACAAACGTCCATCGCAAAGGCGCAACGTGGCTGGAACGGACAGCCCTGTGGCAAGCGCAACAGGTTAGGCGGGTTGCCAGGAATGGTGGTGAGTGACTCACCCTCTTCCGCATCCAGACGCGGCACCGCACTCAGCAGGCCAATGGAGTAAGGATGCGCAGGCTGATAAAACACATCGCGTGCACGGCCATATTCCATGGTACGACCGGCGTACATCACCAGCACCTTGTCGCAGATACCGGCAACCACGCCGAGATCGTGGGTGATCATGATGATCGCGGTATTGAACTCGCGTTTCAGCTCGTTCAGCAGCGTCATGATCTGCGCCTGCACCGTCACATCCAGTGCCGTGGTCGGTTCATCAGCAATCAGCAATTTAGGACGACACAGCAGCGCCATGGCGATCATCACACGCTGACGCATGCCGCCAGAGAATTCATGCGGGAACATCTTCATGCGCTTGCGCGCTTCCGGCATTTTCACCGCATCCAGCATACGCACGGATTCTTCAAACGCCTGCGCGCTGCTCATGCCTTTGTGCAGCTTCAGCACTTCCATCAGCTGCTCGCCGACGCGCATGTACGGATTGAGCGAGGTCATCGGGTCCTGGAAAATCATCGCAATCTGCTCTGCGCGCAGCTTGTTCAGTTTGTTCTCCGGCAGGTTAAGGATCTCTTCACCGTTGAATTTTGCCGAACCGCCAATGCGACCGTTTTTTGCCAGCAGGCCCATCAGGGCGAAAGCGGTTTGCGACTTGCCCGATCCCGATTCGCCGACGATACCCAGGGTTTCGCCGGCACGAAGTGAAAAGTTAAGATCGTTGACTGCGGTGACATCACCATCGTGGGTGCCAAAGGTGACGCGCAGGTCTTTAACGTCCAGCAGCAGGTTACTGTTTCCCGCACGTGCAGCCATTGCTGGCTGAAATTCATGTATGGTCATCGGGAAACTCCTTAACGATCTTTCGGGTCGAGGGCATCACGCAGGCCATCGCCGATAAAGTTGAAACAGAACAGCGTGACCACGAGGAAACCCGCAGGGAACATCAACAACCAAGGCGAGACTTCCATGGAGTTGGCGCCGTCACTCAGGAGTGCGCCCCAACTGCTCAGTGGCTCTTGCGTACCCAACCCGAGGAAACTGAGGAAGGACTCAAACAGAATCATGCTGGGCACCAGCAATGAGGCATAGACCACCACCACACCCAGCACGTTCGGTACGATGTGACGTAGCACGATATTGAAGGTCGACACCCCACCCACTTGCGCCGCTTCAATAAACTCTTTGCGCTTCAGGCCCAGCGTCTGACCGCGCACAATACGCGCCATATCCAGCCACGACACCATGCCGATCGCCACAAAGATCAGCAGGATGTTACGACCAAAAAAGGTCACCAGCAGGATCACGAAGAACATGAACGGGAAGGAGTTGAGGATTTCCAGAATACGCATCATCACGGAGTCGATTTTACCGCCGAGATAGCCCGCCAGTGAACCATACAGCGTGCCCACCAGCACCGCGATCAACGCGGAGGCAATGCCGACCATCAACGAGATACGACCGCCAATCGCCACGCGCACCAGCAAGTCACGTCCCGATGAGTCGGTACCAAACCAGTGGCCTGATACCGTATCCGGAGCGGCTGACATCATGGCCCAGTCGGTATCATCATATTTAAACTGCGACAACACCGGCGCTAATATCACGAACAGGGTAATCGCTAACAGCACCAGCAAACTGATCAGCGCAGCGCGGTTATGGATGAAGCGGCGACGCGCATCCTGCCACAGGCTGCGCCCTTCGACTTCCAGTTTTTCACTGAAGGCATCCAGAGCTTCGCTGTTTTTCTTACTTAACATCATGGGCGAACTCCACCATCAGTAACGGATTTTCGGATCGATGACGGCATACAGCACATCCACGATCGCATTGAACAGAATGGTCAGCACGCCGACCAAAATGGTCAGACTCATCACCAAAGAATAGTCACGGTTCAGGGCACCGTTAACAAACAGCTGGCCAATACCCGGCAGACCGTAAATCGATTCGATCACCATTGAACCGGTGATGATGCCGACGAATGCCGGCCCCATATACGAGAGCACGGGTAACATGGCAGGTTTCAATGCATGACGCAGTACGATACGGCGCAGCGGCAACCCTTTGGCGCGCGCGGTGCGAATAAAGTTGGAGTGCATCACTTCAATCATCGAACCACGCGTAATACGCGCGATGCTGGCGATATAGGCCAGAGACAGCGCCACCATCGGCAGCAGCATGTAATTCCACTGCCCACCGTTCCAGCCACCGCCCGGCAGCCAGCGCAAGGTAATCGCAAAAATCAGCACCAGCAGCGGTGCGACGACAAAGCTGGGTATCACGACGCCCGTCATGGCGACCCCCATTACCGCGTAATCCCACAAACTGTTCTGTTTGAGCGCGGCAATGACTCCTGCCGTCACGCCAAGGATCACTGCAAGGAAGAAGGCGGCGAGGCCGAGTTTGGCCGAAACCGGGAAGGCATGGCCGACCAGATAGTTAACGGAATAATCTTTATACTTGAACGATGGACCAAAATCGCCGTGCGCCAGCTGCACTAAGTAACTGACGTACTGTTTGCCGATCGGATCGTTCAAATGATATTTGGCTTCGATGTTCGCCATCACCTCAGGCGAGAGCGTGCGCTCGCCGGTAAACGGACTGCCGGGTGCCAGTCGCATCATAAAGAAGGAGATGGTGATCAGGATGAAGAGCGTCGGGATCGCTTCCAGAAGTCGACGCAGGATGAATTTTAACATTGCCGTACCTACCAGGCTGTTGCTTCACAAAGTCAAAAAGGCGGCGCTACAGCGCCGCCACTGTCGATAGCCTGAGTGCTATTAATGTTTAATGATATACAGGTTTTTATCGAGGGTTTTATCCAGCGGATCATTACCGGTGTAACCACCCACGTACGGTTTCACCAGACGCGCGTTGACGTAGTAGTAAACCGGGACAATGGTGCTGTCTTTATCCAGAATCTGCTCAGCTTTCTGGTAATCCGCGACACGGGCTTTATCGTCTACCGCTTTCACCGCATCGTGGATCACTTTATCGAAGTCTGCGCTCTTATAGTGCGAGGTGTTACTGCTGCTGTCAGACAGCATGATGTTCAGGAACGAGGTTGGCTCGTTATAGTCTGCACACCAGGCCGCACGAGAAACATCAAAGTTGCCCTGATGACGGGTATCCAGGAAGGTTTTCCACTCCTGGTTCTCCAGTTTGATGTTCACGCCAATGTTCTTTTTCCAGATCGAAGACGCGGCGATAGCCAGTTTCTTATGCAGATCCGAGGTGTTGTACAGCAGGTTGAAGGTCAGTGGCTTATCAGCCGTGTAACCTGCTTCAGCCAGCAGTTTTTTCGCTTCTTCGTTACGCTTGTTCTGATCCCATTTGAACCAGTCTGGCGGCAGCAATTCCATGCCGTCGGTGGCTGGCGGGGTAAAGCTGTACGCCGGTAACTGCCCCTGCGCCAGCACCTTATTCACCATGATGTCGCGATCCAGACCCAGTTTCAGCGCAGTACGCACGCGCGGATCGGTGAATGGCGCTTTCTGGTTGTTAATTTCATAGTAGTAGGTGCAGAGATACGGCTTCACCATCAACTCTTTGCCGTTATCACGCTGCAGTTTTTTGAACAGCTCGATCGGCATGTTGTTATAAGTGATGTCACTGCCGTTCTCAGAGAAGTAACGGTTCACGTCACTGACTTCTGAGTTGATCGGCAGGAAGGTCACTTTGTTCAGTACGGTGTGCGCGTTATCCCAATATTCCGGGTTACGTACGATGGTGACACGTTCGTTGATGACGTGTGATTCCAGTTTAAACGCACCGTTGCCCACCCAGTTTTGTGGCTGCGTCCACTGGTCGCCAAACTTATCGATAGCAGGCTTATACACCGGTGACATCACGGAGTTGATCAGCAGCTTGTAGAAATAAGGAACCGGCTCGCTGAGGGTCACTTCCAGCGTATGGTCATCAATGGCTTTCACACCCAGATCGGTGATCGGTTTTTTACCGGCGATGATGTCATCGACATTCAGGATGTGGCCGTATTGCGGATAGCTGGCGTAAGGAGAAGCAGTTTTAGGATCGACTAAACGCTCCCAGCTATAGACGAAATCTTGTGCCGTGACTGGCTCGCCATTGGACCATTTAGCGTTTTTACGCAAATGGAAAGTCCAGACTTTAAAATCTTTGTTTTCCCAGCTTTCTGCCACGCCCGGAATCGGTTTGCCATCGCTGTCGCTGATGATCAGACCTTCGTACAGATCGCGTGCGATGTTGTCTTCCGGCACGCCTTCAATTTTATGCGGGTCAAGCGATTGCACTTCATCGCCATTACCACGTACCAGCTCCTGTTTTGCTGCCAATTCAACGCCTGCTGGCACTGCGGCCAAAGCAGCATTCCCTGCCAGTGCGCCGATTGCTGCAAGAACGCCTGCGGCAATCAGGCTTTTTTTCGTGATGTTGTTCATTACTTAGCTCCAGTTTTATTATCGTCACCGGGTCAGTGAACTGCCCGGCGTACCCCGTTTCCGGGAGATCTCTGCCTGTCTGAACAGAGACCACTACCACCCTTCAGGGTTTACCACGTTAATGTGCCGTCCGACTGTAGCGCCGGTTCCACACATTACTCAATGTTTCTTTATGTAATAGTATTTCAATGCCAGCATATCTTGCGGATCCTTGCCGGTAAAACCGCCAACCCAGGGTTTCACCAGACGCACGCTGACGCGATAGTAAACCGGCACGATGGGCGAGTCCTTATCCAGTTGCGCTTCCGCCTGCTGATACAATGCGGCACGCTGAGTGTTATCGGCAACCGTCAGGGTTTGCGCCATCAATTTATCGAAGGCATCGCTGTGATAGAACGCGGTGTTAATCGAGGAACCACTCAGCAGCATATTGAGGAAGGTTGATGGCTCGTTATAGTCCGAGCACCAGGTAGCGCGCACCACATCGTATTGTGCCTGATGACGCGTCTCCAGCAGCGTTTTCCACTCCTGATTTTGTAGCGTCACCTCGGCACCGAGGTTCTTTTGCCACATCGAGGCGGCGGCGATAGCCTGCCGTTTATTCTGCTCAGAGGTGTTATACAACAACGTGAAACGCAGCGGATGCTGAGCATTAAAACCGGCATCGGCCAGCAGTTGTTTGGCACTGGCGTTACGTTCGGCCTGAGTTTGCTTCGACCAGGCAGGCGCTTCAGGCGAGATGCCATGCGTAAATGGCGGCGTCAGCGCATAGGCGGGGATCTGACCTTGCCCCATGATCTTGTCGGCGATGATGTCACGATCGAGCGTCAGCTTCAGCGCTGTACGAACTCTTGCATCATCAAACGGTGCTTTCTTGTTATTCATTTCATAGTAGAAGGTGCAGAGCACAGGGCTGACTTTGACCTGATTACCTAAATCCTGCTGCAACTTCTTGAATAAATCCGGTGGCACCACGCTGTTGGTCATATCCGTACCACCACTGCGATAGCGGTTGATGTCACTGTTTTCGGAAGAGAGCGGCAGAAAAACGCCCTCATCAATCACACTGTGCGCGTTATCCCAATATTGCGGGTTACGCTTCAGGACAATCTTTTCATTCACCACCCAGTCAGCCAGCGTGTAGGCACCATTTCCCACATAGTTCTGCGGTTGGGTCCACTGCTCGCCGAATTTTTCAATCGCCGCGCGATACACCGGCTTCATCGCGGTATGGGCCAGCATGTCGACAAAATAGGGAACAGGCTCAGTGAGTGTCACTTCGAGGTGATGCGCATCAATCGCTTTCACGCCCAGTGAATCCGGCGAGGCTTTGCCCGCCAAAATGGCGTCGATGTTGGCGATATGGGCAGCTTGCAGATAACTGGCATAGGGTGAAGCTGTTTTCGGATCGGCCAGACGCTGCCAGCTGTAAACGAAATCTTGCGCGGTGACGGGTTCACCGTTGCTCCAGCGCGCATCTTCACGCAGGGTGAAGGTCCAGATACGCCCCTGCTGGTTGCTCCACTGCTTTGCAACGCCAGGCACAATCTGACCATTGTTATCGGTCTCGACCAGCCCCTCTAACAAATTGCGGATGACATTAGATTCGGGAACCCCTTCCGTTTTTTGCGGATCGAGCGAGGACACTTCACTACCGTTATTGATGACAATGCGCTGTGTTGCAGATAATTGCGTCCCTGCCGGGATGTCAGCCGCCTGACTATGAGAGATAAAACCTGCCAGACAAAGTACCAGAGACGTGCGCGCAACTTTTTTCGCTACCATGCTCTTCATCAACAAATATCAACCTTAAATAAAAACCTGATAGCGAGTAAGCAAGAAGCGTACACATTTGTCGCGAACAGGGAAAAAATTTGTGATGAGCCGAAAATTATCAGAACCGATGCCCGCACGCCAAAGCTAAACAGCAAAAATGTTAGCTAATTCTCTTTTATCATGTAGACCGCGACAGGAGAAGTGTTAATTTTCATCCTGAAATATTATTCAACCAGATGTTTTATAAGAAATAAGTCAATATTCCGCTGATTTTATCGCCAATAAAGCCTTGCAATCCGCTATTTTACTGTTAACGCTGCCAAACTCTCATCTAACAATATGAAACGTTATTTGAGGTGATAAAACTTCCGAATAGCTACTGATTAAAATGAATATGGCAGTGAAATATACTGTGATAATTATCACATATATTTGTTGATGAACTGGCGCGGGAAGGAAAAGTAGTAGCAAAAGTGATGATAGTCAGATCATATTAAGCCAGGCGAATAACCTCACCCTATTGGTGCAAAATACTGGCCCATTGCACCAATATGGATCACAAAAGTTATTTTTTAACTGAAAACACCGACAAATTAATTCAGCAAACCCGGAAATATCGCCTTCATCCCGGTGACAACAAACTCAATCCCCAGTGCCATTAGAAGCAATCCCATGATTCGGGTAATCACGTTAATGCCTGTTTGTCCTAAAACGCGCACCATTAAAGGGGCAGCCCGGAACAGTAACCAGCAACAGAAAGCAAAAATCGCAATGGCGACAGTGAAACCGAGCAGGTTTATCCAGCTGTGGTAACGCGTGCTCCAGACGATAGTCGAACTGATGGCACCCGGCCCGGCCATTAAAGGTAAAGCCAGCGGCACCACACCAATACTTTCACGAATCGCGGTCTCTGATTTTTCCTGTTTGTTTTGCTTATCCTCGCCCAGCTTGCCGCTGATCATCGACATTGCAATAGTGACCACCAGAATGCCGCCAGCGATACGGAATGAGTCAATGGAGATGCCGAAGAGATGGAGAATAGCGTCCCCGAGGAACAGCGAGGTCCAGAGAATGATCGCTACAGCCAGATTTGCCGTGAAGTTGGTTTTATTCCGCTCAGCGACAGCCTGGTAGCTGGTCATGCTAATGAACACGGGAATGATCCCCACGGGATTGACCAGGGCAAATAAACCGACAAAAAACTTAATGTAGCCGGAAAAATCAAGTAGCACGGGGTTCACGGTGAGCTCCACGAAGGTAGTGTTTCAAATCGCGCTTAATGTAGTGCATAAGCCGGAGGGAAAACCAGTAGGTTAAGCGGAAATATATGCTGCTATTTCCCCTTACTTCCAGTTTATTCCTCTGCGAACAATGGCTCGTCGCCCACCTCACGTCATCTCCATCAACTAAAACCGCTTAATGAGTTACTTTAGTTGCTAAAGTCGATGCTGAAAGGTGTCAGCTTGGCGCCAGATTGATCCACATCAAAATTTGCCTACCTCATCAGGGGTAATCTTAACCCATCGAAACTATTGATACAGGCGTCAGCATCTTATCCTGGAAACCCTTTTAGTAAGCAACGGCAATCTACTCGCCACTCTGAACAACGTATAAGCATAGCGCGGCTATACTTTCCGACTCAGGCTTGCTTACTAAAAGAGTTTAACTTCCTTCAGGAGAGCACTATGGCCGTTACAAATGTTGCCGAACTTAATGCACTGGTAGAGCGTGTTAAAAAGGCACAGCGTGAATACGCCAACTTTAGTCAGGAACAAGTTGATACCATTTTCCGCGCTGCTGCACTCGCCGCTGCTGATGCCCGTATCCCCCTCGCCAAAATGGCTGTCGCCGAATCGGGCATGGGTATCGTTGAAGATAAAGTGATCAAAAACCACTTCGCTTCTGAATATATCTACAACGCCTATAAAGATGAGAAAACCTGTGGTGTGCTGGATACAGATGACACCTTCGGTACTATCACCATCGCTGAGCCAATTGGCCTGATTTGCGGTATCGTCCCAACCACTAACCCAACCTCTACCGCCATCTTTAAAGCGCTGATCAGCTTAAAAACCCGTAACGGCATCATTTTCTCACCACATCCACGTGCCAAAGATGCCACTAACAAAGCGGCAGACATCGTGTTGCAGGCCGCCATTGCGGCTGGTGCGCCGAAAGACATCATTGGCTGGATTGATGTCCCTTCAGTAGAGCTGTCCAACCAGCTGATGCACCACCCTGATATCAACCTGATTCTGGCCACCGGTGGCCCGGGCATGGTGAAAGCCGCATACAGTTCCGGTAAACCGGCGATTGGTGTCGGTGCGGGTAACACGCCAGTGGTTATCGATGAAACCGCCGATATCAAACGTGCTGTCGCTTCTATCCTGATGTCCAAAACCTTCGACAACGGCGTCATTTGTGCATCAGAACAGTCAGTCATCGTGGTGGACTCGGTCTACGATGCGGTTCGCGAGCGTTTCGCCAGCCATGGTGGCTATCTGTTACAGGGCAAAGAGTTGAAAGCCATTCAGGACATCATCCTGAAAAATGGTGCGCTGAATGCCGCTATCGTGGGTCAGCCTGCGGCAAAAATTGCTGAACTGGCCGGCATCAGCGTCCCTGCGACCACTAAAATCCTCATCGGTGAAGTGAAGCTGGTGGATGAGTCTGAACCGTTTGCCCACGAAAAACTGTCGCCAACCCTGGCGATGTATCGCGCAAAAGATTATTACGACGCGGTAGATAAAGCAGAAAAACTGGTGGCTATGGGCGGTATCGGCCATACCTCTTGCCTGTACACTGACCAGGATAACCAACACGAGCGCGTGCACTTCTTTGGCGACAAAATGAAGACCGCCCGTATTCTGATTAACACACCAGCTTCGCAAGGCGGTATTGGCGACCTCTATAACTTCAAACTTGCGCCATCGTTGACGCTGGGCTGTGGTTCCTGGGGCGGTAACTCAATTTCTGAGAACGTCGGACCTAAACACCTGATCAACAAGAAAACCGTGGCCAAGCGAGCTGAAAATATGTTGTGGCATAAACTTCCGAAGTCTATCTACTTCCGTCGTGGTTCACTGCCGATTGCCCTGGAAGAAGTCGCGACCGACGGTGCTAAGCGCGCCTTTATCGTCACTGACCGCTTCCTGTTTAACAATGGCTATGCCGATCAAGTCACTCGCGTGTTAAAAGCGCACGGCATCGAAACTGAAGTGTTCTTTGAGGTAGAAGCGGACCCAACACTCAGCATCGTACGTAAAGGTGCTGAGCAGATGAACAGCTTCAAACCCGATGTGATTATCGCCCTGGGCGGCGGTTCCCCGATGGATGCCGCGAAAATCATGTGGGTGATGTACGAACATCCTGAAACCCACTTCGAAGAGCTGGCGCTGCGTTTCATGGATATCCGTAAACGTATCTACAAGTTCCCGAAAATGGGCGTGAAAGCGCGCATGGTGGCCATCACCACCACTTCCGGTACCGGTTCTGAAGTTACACCGTTTGCTGTGGTCACTGACGATGCGACAGGCCAGAAATATCCGTTAGCGGACTATGCGTTGACGCCTGATATGGCGATTGTGGATGCCAACCTGGTGATGGATATGCCGCGTTCACTCTGTGCGTTTGGTGGTCTGGATGCGGTGACTCACTCGCTGGAAGCCTATGTCTCTGTACTTGCAAATGAGTACTCTGATGGCCAGGCGCTGCAGGCGCTGAAACTGCTGAAAGAGAACCTGCCGGCCAGCTATCGTGAGGGTGCGAAGAATCCAGTGGCGCGTGAACGTGTGCATAATGCGGCCACAATCGCCGGTATCGCCTTCGCCAACGCCTTCCTCGGTGTGTGTCACTCCATGGCGCATAAGCTGGGCTCGGAGTTCCACATTCCGCACGGTTTGGCCAACGCCCTGCTGATTTGTAACGTCATCCGTTACAACGCGAATGACAACCCAACCAAGCAGACAGCTTTCAGCCAGTACGATCGCCCACAGGCACGTCGTCGCTACGCTGAAATTGCCGACCATCTTGGATTGAGTGCTCAGGGTGACCGCACTGCCCAGAAAATTGAAAAACTGCTGGCATGGCTGGAAGAGATGAAAACTCAACTCGGTATCCCAACCTCTATCCGTGAAGCTGGCGTGCAGGAAGCCGATTTCCTGGCGAAAGTCGATAAGTTGGCAGACGACGCGTTTGATGACCAGTGTACCGGTGCGAATCCGCGTTATCCGCTGATTGCTGAATTGAAGCAAATCATGCTGGATACCTTCTATGGCCGCGAATTCTCTGAAGCTGAAGGCCCAATGGCTGAAGCCGCCGATGATAAAACGGTGAAAATCGAGAAAAAAACCAAAAAAGCCTAACCGGCTAAAAACAAAAAACCCGCTGCGGCGGGTTTTTTTATCGCTAAATAATCAAGCTTGCGGAGATTGCGCACCATAGATAGCTTTTAACGATCCTTCATCAATCGCCTGTTTATAGTGTTTACGGCAGACAGAAATATATCGCTCATTGCCGCCAATCACCACCTGCTCTCCTTCGCTGAACGGTTTCCCGTTGGCATCAAGGCGCAATACCATGCTGGCTTTACGGCCGCAATGGCAGATGGTTTTAAGCTCAACCAGTTTATCTGCCCATGCCAGTAAATATTGACTGCCGGTAAAGAGCTCGCCGCGAAAATCAGTGCGTAATCCATAACACAATACGGGAATATCCATATTGTCGACCACATCCGATAACGCTCTGACTTGCTCACGTGTCAGGAACTGACTCTCATCCACCAGCACACAATGAACCGGTTGCTTCGCATGCTCCCTGGCTATTTCCTGATTTAATTGTGTCGCAGCGTTATATAAAAATGCAGGAGACGAAAGACCAATCCGCGAGCTTACCTTGCCCGCACCAAAGCGGTCATCAATCTCGGCGGTATACACCAGAGTGCGCATGCCGCGCTCTTGATAGTTATAGGAGGACTGAAGCAAAGCAGTGGATTTACCCGCGTTCATCGCGGAGTAATAAAAATAAAGTTGGGCCATATGCAGAATCTCATCGCAGCACAAATCTGATGGCGCGCAGTCTACCATAAACAAGTAAACCTGTAGCGATGCATTATTTTTATCATTTGCTCAAATTAACGACAATGGCAGGTACGTGATTCCTCATCGACGTTAAAACAGCACTTTTTGGCAAAGAACAATCTATGCTGAGAATTTATTCAGCATTATTACTGCCAAAGTGTAAGGATTAGCACAACGTCACGGTGGCAAACGCGGATAATCAAGGCTTCAGATCTAAGCGCTAACGGTAAATATATTTGTAAACCGTAATACAATGTGATTTCTGGTTTTTACTTAACGTTTTACTTTTTAATCTGACTATTGCAGTTATTTTTTAGCCCCACTATTATGAGTCGGCAGAACAACTCCCATTTATTATATTTTGAGATTAGGACAATGAGCGAAGCACTTAAAATTCTTAATAATATCCGTACATTGCGCGCGCAAGCTCGGGAATGCACTCTGGAAACACTGGAAGAGATGCTGGAAAAACTCGAGGTTGTCGTCAATGAGCGTCGTGAAGAAGAAACTCACGCGCAGGCTGAAAATGCTGAACGTAACCGCAAACTTGAACAATACCGTGAGATGCTGATTGCAGATGGTATCGATCCAAACGAATTGTTACAGGCACTTTCTGAGACCAAAGCACCGGGAAAAACCAAGCGTGCTGCACGTCCTGCCAAGTATTCTTACGTTGATGAAAATGGTGAAAACCGTACCTGGACAGGTCAGGGTCGTACACCAGCCGTGATTAAAAAAGCGATTGAAGAACAAGGTAAACAACTGGACGATTTCCTGCTGTAATTTTCCAGTGCTTCGAATTGTGAATAGCGCTAACGTGAGTTCACTTTACACCGGGTAAGAAAAAGGAAGCCGCTGGCTTCCTTTTTTAATGCGTCTTTATTGCTGATAAAAGCGACGATACCAATCAACAAAGTTCTGCACGCCCTGCTCAACCCTGGTTTGCGGACGGAACTGAATCGCATCATATAATGGCTGGGTATCCGCACTGGTATTGAGCACATCTCCCGGCTGCATCGGCAGCATATTTTTCTTCGCTTCAATGCCCAACGCTTTTTCCAGTGACTCGATATAGGTCATCAGGCTGGTCGGCTGGCTGTTGCCGATATTGTAGACCCGGTATGGCGCAGAACTGGTGGCCGGCGATCCCGCTTCCACGGTCCAGTTTTCATCAGTCTGCGGAATCACATCCTGCATACGCACGATAGCTTCTGCGATATCATCAATGTAAGTAAAATCTCGGGTCATTTGCCCACGGTTATAGACGTCAATTTGCTCACCGGCCAGCATTGCGCGGGTGAATTTGAATAACGCCATATCCGGACGTCCCCACGGACCGTAAACAGTAAAGAAGCGCAGACCGGTGGTGGGCAACTGGTACAAATGGGAATAAGTATGCGACATCAATTCGTTGGCTTTTTTCGTGGCCGCATACAGAGAAATAGGATGATCAACAGAGTCATCCGTTGAGAAAGGCATTTTGCGGTTAAGCCCATATACTGAGCTGGATGACGCATACAGCAGGTGGCCAACTTTATGATGGCGGCACCCTTCGAGAATATTGAGGTGGCCAATGAGATTGGCATCGGCGTAAGCGTGTGGGTTATCAATTGAATAACGAACGCCCGCTTGTGCACCCAGATGGATCACGCGATCAAATGCATGATCTTCGAATAATGAAGAAATGGCCTGGCGATCTGCCAGGTCCATTTTCAGGAAAATAAACTCGGGATGCTGGAGAATCTGGTCTAAGCGCGCTTGTTTCAGGCTGACATCGTAATAGTCATTCAGGTTATCGATACCGACGACCTGGTGACCGGCGGCCAGCAAACGCTGACTCACGTGAAATCCAATAAAACCTGCCGCACCGGTAACCAAAAACTTCATACATCCCTCATTTATTACACAATTTGAATTGATGCTCCGCGGCCGATAGCGTAATACGTAAAGCCGCGTTTGCTGATACGCTCCGGATCATACAGGTTACGACCATCAAAAATCACGGGTTGTTTTAACGCGGTTTTGATAACGTCGAAATCTGGCGCACGGAAGTTCTGCCATTCAGTACAAATGACCAGGCCATCAGCACCTTGCAACGCCGCTTCTTTGGTACCGGTCAGCTTCAGGTCGTCGCGGTGGCCATAAATACGCTGCGCTTCTTCCATTGCTTCCGGGTCAAATGCCTGAATGGTCGCACCCGCTTCCCATAGCGTTTCCATCAGCACACGGCTGGAGGCTTCACGCATATCGTCGGTGTTAGGTTTGAACGCCAGGCCCCAGAGAGCAAAGGTTTTGCCACGCAGATCGTCGCCAAAATGACGCTTGATGAAGCTCGGCAATTTGTTCTTCTGTGAATCATTCACATCTTCTACCGCCTGCAACAGACGCGGTGTGTAACCAATCGACTCAGCAGTACGAATCAGCGCCTGCACGTCTTTCGGGAAGCACGAACCACCGTAGCCACAGCCAGGGTAGATGAAGTGATAACCAATGCGAGAATCTGAACCAATCCCCTGGCGGACTTTCTCAACGTCGGCTCCCAGACGTTCTGCCAGGTTAGAGATTTCGTTCATGAAGCTGATTTTGGTCGCCAGCATGCAGTTCGCTGCGTACTTGGTCAGCTCTGCACTGCGGATATCCATCAGAATCATGCGATCGTGATTGCGGTTGAATGGCTCATAAAGCTCACGCAACAACTCAACCACGTCGTCGTTATCAGTGCCCACCACGATGCGCTCAGGACGCATGCAGTCGTTTACTGCAGCCCCTTCCTTGAGGAATTCAGGGTTAGAAACCACATCAAACGGGATGTTCACATCACGTTTTTGCAGCGTCTCGGCCATTACTGCACGCACACGATCAGCCGTTCCGACAGGGACGGTAGATTTATCGATCACCACTTTATGATCGTTCATGTGCGCTGCAATTGTCCGCGCAACCGCAGTCACATATTTCAGATCGGCAGAACCGTCTTCATCCGGCGGCGTACCCACAGCAATAAATTGCATGACACCGTGGTTAACACCCTCTTCTGCATTGGTGCTGAACTTCAGGCGACCCGCTTCATAGTTAGACATCACCAGCGGCGTCAAACCCGGTTCGAAAATCGGAATATGGCCTTTTTTCAGGTTTTCGACTTTCTTTTCATCGACATCAATACAGAGAACGTCATGTCCGACTTCGGCTAACACCGCAGCCTGAACCAGACCGACATAGCCGATACCAAATACAGTGACTTTCATTGAATTATCCTGTGTTTAATGAATTACTTTTTGTTGCCTACAGCGCCTTCCAGCCATTGAGTAAAGTCTTTACCCAGTACTGGATGACGAACGCCATACTCAACGAAAGCCTGCATATAACCCAGTTTGTTACCGCAGTCATGGCTTACACCGGTCAGGTGATAGGCTTCAACGGTCTCTTTTTCCATCAGCATGGCGATGGAGTCAGTCAGCTGAACTTCGCCGCCAGCACCTGGAGGGGTTTTCGCCAGCAGTGGCCAGATGTCAGCAGACAGCACGTAACGACCCACAACTGCGAGGTTAGAAGGCGCTTCAGAAGCTTTAGGCTTTTCAACCACACCCACCATTGGCGCGCTCTGGCCTGGTGCCAGGTCAGCACCTTTGCAGTCAACGACACCGTAAGCGGTCACATCAGCAACCGGCTCTACCATGATCTGGCTGCGGCCGCTTTCTTCGAAACGCGCCAGCATTTCTGCCAGGTTGTCTTTGGTTGGGTCAGATTCGTACTCATCGATGATCACATCTGGCAGAATCACGGCAACCGGCTCATCACCGACCAGCGGATGTGCACACATCACTGCGTGGCCAAGGCCTTTCGCAATACCCTGACGCACCTGCATGATGGTCACGTGTGGAGGACAGATAGACTGGATTTCATCCAACAACTGACGCTTAACGCGTTTTTCCAGCATGGATTCCAGCTCAAAACTGGTATCAAAATGGTTTTCGATGGCGTTTTTAGAAGAGTGCGTAACCAACACGATTTCGTTAATGCCCGCAGCGATACACTCATTCACGACATATTGGATCAGCGGCTTATCGACCAGCGGTAACATCTCTTTTGGAATAGCTTTAGTAGCAGGCAGCATACGCGTACCCAGACCTGCAACCGGGATTACCGCTTTTTTTACTTTAGACTTATAGGCAGACATCTAAATACCTCTCTTAATAGGCCGTTCAAGTTAATACTTGATATGTCGGTTTAAAAACGAAATGAGTATATCAGTTACTATCAGACGGATTTATCCTGGATGGAGCTAATCCGCGGAATTTAAGACTATTACCCAAGTGTAAAGCTTACCCCTGGCCCTGTCTCCAGCCCGCAAAAAATATAAATCCAATCGCTTATTCTTCAGCCGATAACATCAGCCGTAGCCTGCCACCCGCGCCCCACACATGGCACTGCCAGGCATCAGCGCGTTGACTGATCTGATTGAGGTGCGTACTGCCCATAGTACCAAGCGGCACGCCATTACTGAGTTGAATCTGATGGGTGTTAATGTGCAATGTGGCGTTGAGGCCAGCGGAGACCAGAATCAGGTTTTTCAACTGACGGTGGTAGTACCCCACCAGCAAGGGGAACTGGCCACTGAGATTGGCCTGGCGTAACAGCATATTGACCTGGCGCAGCAGGCCGTTTAACTCCGGCAAGCGCTGTTTCTGTCCGGAAAGTTGTTCCTGTAACAGACCATTAAACAGCGCGCGCAACAGTAAGGCGGCCAACACGCCATTATCGCCTGCTCGGGTCACATCAAGACAGTAGAAGGCCAGATCCTTGTCGGACAACGCGGCAATATCCAGCACCAGCCCTGGCTGTTCAGCCATGGTCAGTTGGCGATAGTTAATGCGGCAATTGGCGATGGTTTGCTGAACCGGAGGTTGCAACTGCTTCAGTAACTTAGACGCAGCTAAAGGATCGCGGACCAGTGCATCCCAATCCTGAAACAGCTGTTCATCTTCCTCAACTTTGGAAGTGAACATCGAAGGATAAAGGCACTCATAAACAGCTTCACGAAAACGTTCGAGGTTTCTGAGCGGCTTAAGCAGAACATCCTGAACCCCAAGGCGCAGGACATGCGCAATATCGGCCATGTTCTGCGTGGCGGAGATGATCAAGATTGGCACGCTATTACCGCGGCTGCGAATACGTTCGACAAACTGAAGCCCCCCCATGCGCGGCATCTCCAGATCGCAAATCACCAGATCCACGGCTTGAGCCGACAGTAAGGTTAAGCCATCGAGGCCATCTCCCGCTTCCAGCGTGCTGGCTCCCAGCCCCACCAACATAGTGTCTAACATCGAACGGAAAACGACCTCATCTTCGACAATGAGTATCTTTTTGCCGATTAGTGGTTTTTCCATTCTCTCCCCCTGCGTACCAGATATTTCAATAGTGGTTCATAAAACGCAGTTGCGCCTTTCAGAATTGACTGAAGTCGCACTGCCTGTGAATGAACAACCTGATTATCTGCCACGGACCAGCGGTAATAGTTCATCCATTTTTTTCTCGACGGCGGCTTTACCTGCCGCAATGGCTTCTTCTGCACGATGAAAATCCAGTGTGGATATCTGCGGACAAAACGGTTGAATCAGCACATCCGGTGGATCGCCCGCCATACGATTACGTTTAAGGCGGTTTTCCAGAATCTGGATGGATGTGGACATGATCTCCATGGCGCCCGGCGTTTGATTGGCGCGGCGGTGCGTCAGACCCAGTATGCGCTGGCGCAATTTTTTGCCCCAGCTTAATGCCTCAGCCGCGGCCTCTTCTTCACCGCTCTGTGGTGTCACCGATAATAAATCCTGCTGCATTAAATGCGCGTCATGCTGTAAGTCCACCGCGATGACAATGTCGGCGCCAAGGGCTCGTGTCAGAGATATCGGCACCGGATTGACCACGGCACCATCCACCAGCCAGTAACCATTGTAGCCAACAGGTGGTAATAAGCCTGGCATACTACAGGACGCACGTACTGCCTGATGCAAATCGCCTTCGGTTAACCACAACTCACGGCCGGTACTTAAATTCGAGGCCACCACGCCGAAGGGTTTATTGCACCCCTCAATCAATTCATTGGGGATCAACTGACGGATGTGGCTGAACACGCGGTCACCGCGCAGCAAACCACCACGCTGCCACGACAGATCCATGAGCCGGATCACGTCCCAATAGCGAAATGCGCTCACCCACTTTTCCATTACGCCCAGCCGCCCATTGACGTATGCCGATCCCACCAACGCGCCGACAGAGCAGCCTGCAACCACATCAATTTCAATGCCGGCACGCTCCAGCGCATTAATCACACCAATGTGCGCCCAACCTTTGGCGGCACCTGAACCCAGGGCCAGCCCGATCCTCACCTTTCTCATCGCACCTCGTGATTAGTCTGGTACGTAGCATCCCGCTCAGCAGTCGGCTACCATAGCGCACACTTTAATTAACTTTAATCACTCACAGGAGATGACGTGTCTGAAAAGTGCCCCTGCTGCAGCGGAAAGCAGTATAGCTTATGTTGCCAGCCCTTTCTGAGCGGTCAGGCATTCCCTGCCAGCGCTGAACAATTAATGCGTTCACGCTACACCGCCTATGTTGAAAAGAACGCGGGTTATCTGGCTGCGACCTGGCACTCCAGTAAGCGTGTGGCCGACCTTGAGACGTTATTATCTGAAAGTTTTTCCGGCACTGAGTGGCTGGGCTTGAATGTAACCCGTTGTAATCATGGAAGCCACGAGAATGAAGCCTTTGTGACCTTTTTTGCGCGTTACCGCGAAAAAGAGCGCACTTCGGCCATCTATGAATGTTCACGCTTTCTCTGTGAGGATCAACGCTGGTACTATATCGACGGAACGGTGCCCGAGCTGGGGCGCAACGATCGCTGTCCTTGTGGCTCCGATAAAAAATACAAAAAATGTTGTGGTTAATCTGGACAGATTCACAACGGCTTTACCATTCATCGCTTTGACAGGACTCTGATCGAGATGCAAGCGCAAAACACGCAACGAAAAGTTTTACGGACCATTTGCCCAGATGCGAAAGGTCTGATCGCCAAGATCACCAACATTTGCTACAAGCATGAACTCAACATTGTGCAAAACAACGAGTTTGTCGATCACCGTACCGGGCGCTTTTTCATGCGCACAGAGCTGGAAGGGATTTTCAACGACAATACCCTGCTGGCGGATCTCGACAGCGCGTTACCGGTAGGTTCGGTGCGGGAATTGCAGAGCGCTGGTCGTCGTCGTGTGGTGATTCTGGTGACCAAAGAGGCGCATTGCCTGGGCGATCTGCTGATGAAATGCGCGTTTGGTGGTCTCGATATGGAGATTGCCGCCGTCATTGGTAACCATGAAACGCTGCGCTCGCTGGTTGAACGTTTCGATATTCCGTTTGTGCTGGTCAGCCATGAAGGCCTGACGCGTGAAGAGCATGACAACCGCATGGGCGATGAAATTGATCGCTACCAGCCGGATTACGTGGTGCTGGCCAAATATATGCGCGTGCTGACGCCGGCTTTTGTGCAGCGTTACCCGAATCAGATCATCAATATTCACCACTCGTTCCTGCCTGCTTTCATCGGCGCGCGCCCTTACCATCAAGCTTACGAGCGTGGCGTAAAAATTATCGGTGCTACCGCGCACTACGTGAATGACAACCTCGATGAAGGTCCGATCATCATGCAGGACGTGATCAACGTCGATCACAGCTACACCGCAGAAGAGATGATGCGTGCCGGTCGTGATGTCGAGAAGAATGTCCTGAGCCGCGCGCTTTATAAAGTGCTGGGTCAGCGCGTGTTCGTTTACGGTAACCGCACCATCATTCTGTAAGCGTCCTGGCGCTGAATTGTGCAACTCTTCAGCGCCACGGATGAAAAGTGGGCAAACGATTCATATTTTTGTTTTCAGCGCTTTACAGTCAGAACGCATTTGGTATCATGCGCCCCGCTTTCAGGCACATTATTCAGGCCAGTGGCGGGAGTCATATTGGAGGGGGGTGGGGTGGGGAAGGGGGGTCTTCTTGTGTTGACGATCGTGGGATGGCGTCATCTGC
>NZ_CAJCKS010000076.1:0-23361 GCF_903970985.1 Pantoea sp. ME81
ACTCAGGTGAGCCTGACGCCAGATAAAAAAGGCATCTACATCACTGTGAACATCAACGAAGGCGATCAGTATAAGATTGCCGGCGTGATCGTGAACGGCAGCATGGCGGGCCACTCTGCGGAAATCGAAAAGATGACGCGTATTCCATCGGGTGAGCTGTACAACGGCACCAAAGTCACCCAGATGGAAGACGACATCAAAAAACTGCTGGGTCGTTATGGCTATGCCTATCCGCGTGTGGTGACACAGCCGGAAATTAACGATGCAGACAAAACCGTTAAACTGCATATCAATGTGGATGCCGGTAACCGTTATTACGTGCGTAAAGTGCGCTTCGAAGGTAACGATACGTCGAAAGATTCCGTGCTGCGCCGTGAGATGCGTCAGATGGAAGGCGCATGGTTGGGCAGCGACCTGGTTGATCAGGGTAAAGAACGCCTGAACCGCACCGGTTACTTTGAAACCGTTGATGTGGACACCCAGCGCGTGCCAGGTTCTCCGGACCAGGTCGATGTCGTCTACAAGGTGAAAGAGCGAAACACCGGTACCTTCAACTTTGGTGTAGGTTACGGTACTGAAAGTGGCGTCAGCTTCCAGGTGGGTGTGACCCAGGACAACTGGCTCGGTACCGGTAATACCGTTGGCATCAGCGGTACCAAAAACGATTACCAGACCTACGCTGAATTCTCACTGACCGATCCGTACTTTACCGTCGACGGCGTGAGCCTGGGGGGTCGTTTATTCTATAACGACTTTAAAGCGAATGATGCTGACCTGTCTGACTATACCAACAGAAGTTATGGTGTGGACGGCACGTTAGGCTTCCCGGTTAATGAGAACAACACGCTGCGTGTGGGCCTGGGTTACGTGCATAACGACCTGTCCAACATGCAACCGCAGATTGCGATGTGGCGTTATCTTGACTCGGTTGGCCGCCATCAGGAGTTGAATGATAAAGGTGATTTCTCTGCAGATGATTTCACCTTCAACTACGGTTGGACATACAACACGCTGGACCGTGGTTTCTTCCCGACCAGGGGTAACCGTACCAATCTGAACGGCAAAGTGACTATTCCAGGTTCCGATAACGCCTTCTACAAAGCGACGTTGGATTCTCAGCAATACGTGCCACTGAACCGTGATGGCACCTGGGTGGTGCTGGGACGTGGCCGTGTCGGATATGGTGACGGGCTCGGTGGAAAAGAGATGCCGTTCTATGAGAACTTCTACGGCGGTGGTTCAAGTACGGTTCGTGGCTTCCAGTCCAATACCATTGGTCCGAAAGCGGCTTACCTGAACGATCACTCCTCCACCTGTAATCTGACCGATGCTAATGGCGTCTGTAAGTCAGATGATGCAGTAGGTGGTAACGCGATGGCCATTGCCAGCCTTGAGCTGATCACGCCAACGCCGTTCCTGAGCGAGAAATACGCTAACTCAGTCCGTACATCGGTGTTCATGGATGCCGGTACTGTCTGGGATACCAAATGGCAGAACACCGCAGAAACCCGTGCGGCGGGCATTCCGGACTACAGCGATCCGAATAACATTCGTGTCTCTGCCGGTATTGCGCTGCAATGGATGTCGCCATTAGGTCCGCTGGTATTCTCATATGCTCAGCCGATGAAGAAAGTCGAAGGAGACAAGTCAGAGCAGTTCCAGTTTAACATTGGTAAAACCTGGTAAGGCTCTGAACAAGGAAGTGAAAATACCGTCTTGCATCCGTGTCGCGCTCTGTCGTGACACGCTGCAAACACACACGTTGAGGTAAGGAGTTTATAGTGAAAAAGTTGTTCTGTGCTGCTGCTCTGGGTGTTGCTTTAGCTGCTTCTGCGGGTGCCCAGGCGGCCGATAAAATCGCCGTCGTGAACCTGAGCCAGGTATTCCAGCAGTCTCCGCAGCGTGCCGCTGTTGCTAAACAGCTTGAGGGCGAGTTCTCAAGCCGTGCTTCTGACCTCCAGGCGCAGCAGCAGAAAATCCAGGGTGAAATCCAGGATCTGCAGCGCAATGCGTCAACCATGAAGGCCAGCGACCGCACCAAGAAAGAGAAGCAGATTGCTTCTGAGCGTGCTGCTTTTGAACAGAAAGCGCAGGCTTTCGACAAAGACAACCAGACTCGTCAGATGCAGGAGCGTAACAAGCTGCTGGCTAAAATCCAGACCGCTGTTCAGTCTGTAGCGAAAAGCGATGGTTACGATCTGGTGCTGGATTCTCAGGCCGTTCTGTACTCTTCTGCTGATGCTAAAGACATCACTGCTGACGTTGTAAAACAGGTTAAATAATCGATGTCATCAATTCGACTGGCTGATTTAGCCCAGCAGTTGGATGCAGAATTGCACGGAGATGGCGATATCGCCATCTCCGGCATTGCTTCTATGCAATCCGCCACCACTGGTCAAATCACTTTTCTTGCAAACAGCCGCTACCGCGAGCAGCTCGCTCATATCCAGGCTTCAGCCGTGGTGCTGACGGAAGCGGATCTGGAGTGGTGTAAAACCGCTGCCCTGGTGGTGAAAAATCCTTACCTAACGTACGCTCGCATGGCACAACTGCTGGACACAACGCCGCAGCCCGCGCAGAATATCGCGCCCAGTGCGGTGATCGATCCGACAGCGACGCTGGGTAAGAACGTTTCGGTGGGCGCGAATGCGGTGATCGAGTCTGGCGTTGAGCTGGGCGACGACGTCGTGATTGGCGCAGGATGTTTTGTCGGTAAGCAGACGCGTATCGGTCGCGGCTCACGTTTGTGGGCTAACGTGACGATTTACCATGAGATCGAGATTGGTCAGGATTGTCTGATTCAGTCGGGTACCGTGATCGGTGCCGATGGTTTCGGGTATGCTAACGACCGTGGCAATTGGGTGAAAATTCCACAGCTGGGAACCGTGGTAATTGGTGATCGCGTTGAAATTGGTGCTTGTACGACTATCGATCGCGGTGCACTGGATAACACTCTGATCGGCAATGGTGTTATCATAGACAACCAGTGTCAGATTGCGCACAACGTTGTGATTGGAGATAACACGGCCGTTGCGGGCGGTGTGATCATGGCGGGTAGTCTGAAGATTGGACGTTATTGTATGATTGGCGGCGCCAGCGTCATTAACGGCCATATGGAAATCTGTGACAAAGTGACCGTAACGGGCATGGGCATGGTAATGCGCCCGATCACAGAGCCTGGGGTATACTCATCGGGTATCCCACTGCAACCCAACAAAACCTGGCGTAAAACGGCAGCGCTGGTGATGAATATCGATGAAATAAGCAAACGCTTAAAAGCCATCGAACGTAAGGTCGGCAAAGACGACTAAACGCATCGCTTGCTACCCGCTTTCATAATAAAGCAGCGTGCCTTTTTACAACTTCGGCTTAACCCGAAAGCGTTAAAAGGTCTCTCAGGAAAGCGTTACGCCACCGAACTGATTTGCGGCCTGCGGAGGATCATTTTGATCTGTGCAGGCCGTGTTATTATTGCCATCAGATTTTTTAGGACAGGAAGAGTATTTTGACAACTGAAACGCATACTCTGAAAATCGAAGAGATTTTAGAACTGCTGCCGCACCGCTATCCGTTCTTGCTGGTTGACCGCGTGCTGGAATTTGAAGAGCATAAATATCTGCGTGCGGTGAAGAACGTTTCTGTTAATGAACCGTTTTTCCAGGGACACTTCCCTGGTAAGCCGATTTTCCCAGGCGTTCTGATTCTGGAAGCAATGGCGCAGGCAACCGGTATTCTGGCGTTCAAAAGCGTTGGAAAACTGGAACCCGGCGAGCTGTATTACTTCGCCGGTATCGACGAAGCCCGCTTCAAACGTCCAGTGGTACCGGGCGATCAGATGATTATGGAAGTCACCTTCGAGAAAACTCGTCGTGGTCTGACGCGCTTCAAAGGCGTGGCAACGGTAGACGGCAAGATTGTCTGTGAAGCGACCATGATGTGTGCCCGTAGCCGGGAGGCATAATTAGTGATTGATTCAACCGCCAATATTCATCCCAGTTCCGTCATTGAAGAAGGTGCCGTCATCGGCGCCAATGTTCACATCGGCCCGTTCTGCTTTGTCGGCGCTAACGTGGAAATTGGTGAAGGTACGGTGCTCAAATCGCACGTGGTGGTGAATGGCCACACGCGTATCGGTAAAGATAATCAGGTCTATCAGTTTGCTTCGATTGGTGAAGTGAACCAGGACCTGAAATATGCCGGTGAACCGACCCGTGTTGAAATCGGCGATCGCAACCGCATCCGCGAGAGCGTCACCATTCACCGTGGTACGACGCAGGGTGGCAACCTCACCAAAATCGGCAGTGATAACCTGCTGATGGTCAATGCGCATATCGCGCATGATTGCGTCATTGGTAACCGTTGCATCTTTGCCAACAACGCCACGCTGGGTGGCCATGTCACCGTGGATGATTTCGCGATTATCGGCGGGATGACGGCAGTCCACCAGTGGTGCACCATTGGTGCACACGTGATGGTTGGCGGTTGTTCAGGCGTTGCGCAGGATGTCCCACCGTACGTTATTGCGCAGGGCAACCACGCGACCCCGTTCGGTATCAACATCGAAGGCCTCAAACGCCGTGGCTTTAGCAAAGAAGCACTGCACGCGATTCGCAATGCGTACAAACTGCTGTATCGCAGTGGTAAAACGCTGGATGAAGTGAAACCAGAGATTGAAGAGCTGGCAAAACAACACAGCGAAGTGCAGCCTTTCTATGACTTCTTTGCCCGTTCGACGCGTGGATTGATTCGTTAATCCATGTCAGTGCGTCCCTTAACGATTGCCCTGGTCGCCGGAGAAACCTCCGGCGATATTCTTGGTGCAGGTCTTATCCGTGCGCTCAAAGCGCGTCATCCCGATGCCCGCTTTGTCGGCGTTGCCGGTCCGCTGATGCAGGCTGAAGGCTGTGAAGTCTGGTATGAAATGGAAGAGCTGGCGGTGATGGGCATTGTTGAAGTGCTCGGCCGCTTGCGCCGCTTGCTGAAAATTCGCAAGGATTTAACGCAGCGCTTCACCGAACTCAAGCCGGATGTGTTTGTTGGCATTGATGCGCCAGATTTCAATATCACATTGGAAGGCAGCCTGAAGCGCGCAGGAATTCGCACCATTCATTACGTCAGTCCTTCCGTGTGGGCATGGCGACAAAAACGCGTGTTCAAAATTGGCCGCAATACCAACCTGGTACTGGCGTTTCTGCCGTTTGAAAAAGCGTTTTACGATCGATTCAACGTACCTTGCCGCTTTATCGGCCATACCATGGCAGATGCCATGCCGCTGCAGCCAGACAAATCTGCGGCGCGACGTGAGTTAGGCATCGCGGAGGATGCGATCTGTCTGGGCTTGCTGCCGGGTAGCCGTGGTGCAGAAGTGGAAATGCTGAGTGCGGATTTCTTGCGTGCGGCGCAGTTATTGCGTCAGCGTTATCCCGCGCTGGAAATCGTGGTGCCGCTGGTCAATGCCAAACGCCGCGAACAGTTTGAACAGATTAAAGCTGAAGTGGCACCCGAGCTACCGATGCATTTGCTGGATGGCAAAGGCCGTCAGGCGATGATCGCCAGCGATGCGGCGATTCTCGCATCCGGCACTGCTGCGCTGGAGTGCATGCTGGCGAAGTGTCCGATGGTGGTCGGTTACCGCATGAAACCTTTTACCTTCTGGCTGGCGAAGCGTTTGGTGAAAACGCCGTACGTTTCACTGCCCAATCTGCTGGCGGGTCGGGAGTTGGTCAAAGAGCTGTTGCAGGAAGAGTGCCAGCCAGAGGCACTGGCGGCTGCGCTGGAACCTCTGTTGCATGCCGGACCAGAGCGCGATGACCTGCTGAACACCTTCAACGAGTTGCATCAACAGATTCGCTGGAATGCTGATGAGCAAGCCGCGGACGCCGTACTGGAGATTGCCAATGACTGAGTTTATCTACCCAAACGCACAGCGCATTGCTGGCGTGGATGAAGTGGGGCGAGGTCCGCTGGTAGGCGCCGTTGTCACTGCAGCAGTCATCCTCGACCCCGCGAATCCGATTAAAGGGCTGGCCGACTCAAAGAAGCTTTCCGAAAAGCGTCGGCTGGCGCTGTATGATGAGATCAAAGAGAAAGCGCTAGCCTGGAGCCTCGGCCGTGCGGAGCCTGAAGAGATCGACCAACTCAACATTCTGCACGCCACTATGCTGGCGATGCAGCGTGCGGTAGCGGGTCTGCCTGTTACGCCTGATTTTGTGTTGATCGATGGCAACCGTTGTCCGGCATTGCCCATGCCATCGCAGGCGGTGGTGAAGGGCGATAGCCTGGTACAAGAGATCAGTGCAGCCTCGATCATCGCGAAAGTCACGCGTGATCGTGAAATGGCCGAGCTGGATCTGTTGTTCCCGGAATATGGATTTGCCCAGCACAAAGGTTACCCAACTGCGTTGCATATGGAAAAATTGACGCAGTTTGGTGCCACGCCACATCATCGCCGCAGCTTTGCACCGGTGCGAAATGCCCTGATTGATGCTGATGTGCTGGCCGCGCGTCAGCCGACTGCGCTTTAATAGCCTGACGCTGTTTTAATCGGAAACTGATATGGCTGAACCTCGTTTTATACATCTGCGCGTACACAGCGACTATTCGATGGTCGATGGCCTGGCGAAAACTAAGCCATTGGTCAAGAAGGCGGCTGCGCTGGGTATGCCGGCGATTGCGATTACCGATTACATCAACCTTTGCGGGTTGGTGCGTTTTTACGGCAGTGCGCACGATGCAGGCATCAAACCGATTATTGGTGCGGATTTCCACGTCGCCAGCGAGTTGATGGGCGATGAGCTGACACAACTCACGGTCCTTGCCGCCAACAACACCGGTTATCAGAACCTTACGTTGTTAATTTCCCGTGCCTATCAGCGTGGATATGGCATTGCCGGACCGATTATTGACCGTGACTGGCTGGTCGAACTGGGTGAAGGCATCATTCTGCTCTCCGGTGGACGCAAGGGCGATGTTGGCCGCAGTCTACTGCGCGGCAACAGTGCGCTGGTGTCGCAGTGCCTCAGTTTCTATCAGGAACATTTCCCCAATCGTTATTACCTCGAGCTGACGCGTACCGGACGCGCCGATGAAGAGGCTTATCTGCATGCCGCCGTTGAGTTAGCGATTGCCGAAGGTGTGCCGGTGGTGGCCACCAACGAAGTCTGTTTCCTCAACGAAGAAGATTTTGACGCCCATGAAATTCGCGTGGCGATTCATGATGGCTTCACGCTGGACGATCCAAAACGCCCACGTCATTACAGTCCTCAGCAATATATGCGCAGCGAAGAGGAGATGTGCGAGCTGTTCTCGGACATCCCGGAAGCGCTGGAAAACAGCGTAGAGATTGCTAAGCGTTGTAACGTCACGGTACGCCTGGGTGAATACTTCCTGCCGCAATTCCCCACCGGGGAAATGACGACTGAAGATTTCCTCGTCATGAAGTCTCGTGAAGGGCTGGAAGAGCGTCTGGAATTCCTGTTCCCGGATGACAAGGTGCGTGCAGAGAAGCGGCCAGAATATGATGAACGTCTTGAGATTGAACTTAACGTTATCAACCAGATGGGCTTCCCTGGCTACTTCCTGATCGTCATGGAGTTTATCCAGTGGTCGAAGGATAACGGTATCCCGGTTGGGCCGGGCCGTGGCTCGGGTGCTGGTTCTCTGGTCGCGTATGCGCTGAAAATCACTGACCTCGACCCGCTGGAATTTGACCTGCTGTTCGAACGCTTCCTTAACCCGGAACGTGTCTCCATGCCCGACTTCGACGTCGATTTCTGCATGGAGAAGCGCGATCAGGTGATCGATCACGTTGCCGAGATGTATGGGCGCGAAGCGGTTTCGCAAATCATCACCTTCGGTACCATGGCGGCGAAAGCGGTTATCCGCGACGTAGGACGTGTGCTGGGGCATCCGTATGGCTTTGTGGATCGCATCTCCAAATTGATCCCGCCGGATCCCGGCATGACGCTGGAAAAAGCCTTTGAAGCGGAACCGCAGCTGCCGGAAATCTACGAGGCAGATGAAGAGGTCAAAGCGCTGATCGATATGGCGCGCAAGCTGGAAGGTGTCACACGTAACGCCGGTAAACACGCCGGTGGTGTCGTTATCGCACCGACCAAAATTACCGATTTCGCACCGCTCTATTGTGATGAAAACGGCCAGTTCCCGGTCACTCAGTTTGATAAGAATGATGTGGAATACGCCGGCCTGGTGAAGTTTGACTTCCTCGGCTTGCGCACGCTGACCATCATTGACTGGGCGCTGAAGATGATTAACCCGCGCCGCGCCAAAGAAGGGTTGGAGCCGATTGATATCGCCGCCATCCCGCTGGATGACAAGAAAAGCTTCGATATGCTGCAACGCTCGGAAACCACAGCGGTTTTCCAGCTTGAATCACGCGGCATGAAAGATCTGATCAAGCGTCTGAAGCCGGACTGCTTTGAAGATATGATTGCACTGGTGGCACTGTTCCGCCCGGGACCGCTGCAATCGGGCATGGTTGATAACTTCATTGACCGTAAGCACGGCCGTGAAGAAATTTCGTACCCGGATATTCAGTGGCAGCACGAAACCCTGAAGCCGGTACTGGAACCCACCTACGGCATCATCCTGTATCAGGAACAGGTGATGCAGATCGCTCAGGTGCTGTCGGGTTATACCCTGGGTGGCGCGGATATGCTGCGCCGTGCAATGGGTAAAAAGAAACCCGAAGAGATGGCCAAACAACGTTCGGTGTTCCAGGACGGTGCAGAAAGCATGGGTGTTGACGGTGAACTCTCGATGAAGATCTTCGATCTGGTAGAGAAGTTTGCGGGTTATGGCTTTAACAAGTCGCACTCGGCAGCCTATGCTTTAGTGTCTTACCAGACGCTGTGGCTGAAAGCGCACTACCCGGCAGAATTTATGGCAGCGGTAATGACCGCCGATATGGACAACACCGAGAAGGTCGTTGGCCTGGTGGATGAGTGCTGGCGCATGGGCCTGAAAGTGCTGCCGCCCGATATCAACTCTGGCTTGTATCCGTTCCATGTGAATGATGAAGGCGAAATCGTCTATGGTATCGGCGCCATTAAAGGCGTGGGTGAGGGGCCGATTGAAGCCATCATCGAAGCACGTAATGAAGGCGGCTACTTCAAAGAGTTGTTTGATCTCTGCGCTCGCACCGATACGAAAAAGATTAACCGTCGTGTGATGGAAAAGCTGATCATGTCGGGAGCTTTTGATCGCCTCGGTCCGCATCGTGCTGCCTTGATGAGCGCGCTCAGCGATGCATTGAAAGCTGCGGATCAGCACGCAAAAGCGGAAGCGACCGGACAAGCAGATATGTTTGGCGTGCTGGCCGAAGAGCCTGAACAGGTGGAGAAGTCATACACCAACATCACGCCATGGCCGGAACAGATTCAACTGGACGGTGAGCGTGAGACGCTGGGTTTGTATCTCACCGGCCACCCAATTAATCAGTATCTTAAAGAAATTGATCGCTACGTTGGCGGCATGCGCCTGAAGGACATGCATCCGACGGATCGTGGTAAAGTAACCATCGCGGCGGGGCTGGTGATTGCCGCTCGCGTGATGGTCACGAAACGCGGCAACCGAATTGGTATTTGTACTCTCGACGATCGCTCTGGTCGTCTGGAAGTGATGTTATTTACCGATGCGTTAGATAAATACCAGCAGTTGCTGGAGAAAGACCGTATCCTGATCGTCAGTGGACAGGTCAGCTTTGATGACTTTAGCGGTGGCCTTAAAATGACCGCTCGAGAAGTGATGGACATCGACGAAGCGCGGGAAAAATACGCGCGCGGACTTGCTATCTCGCTGACGGACAGGCAAATTGATGACCAGCTTTTAAACCGTCTCCGCCAGTCTCTGGAGCCTCATCGCTCCGGGACCATTCCGGTGCATCTCTATTATCAGAGAGCAGATGCGCGGGCGAAGCTGCGCTTTGGTGCAGCGTGGCGTATTTCGCCCAGCGATCGTTTACTCAACGATTTGCGGTCGTTAGTAGGATCGGAGCAGGTGGAACTGGAGTTTGACTAAAACAGGAACATTATGAGTCTTAATTACCTGGATTTTGAACAGCCAATCGCAGAACTGGAAGCGAAAATCGACTCGCTGAAGTCAATTGGCCGTTCGGATGAGAAACACGATATTAATCTGGATGAAGAAGTGCAGCGTCTGCGCGAAAAAAGCGTTGAGCTGACCCGTAAAATCTTCTCCGATTTAGGTGCATGGCAGGTTGCGCAGCTCGCGCGTCACCCGCTGCGCCCTTACACGCTGGACTATGTCCGCAACGCGTTTGATGATTTCGATGAGTTGGCTGGCGACCGCGCTTATGCCGATGACAAAGCGATTGTCGGCGGTATTGCCCGTCTTGATGGTCGTCCGGTGATGGTCATTGGCCATCAGAAAGGCCGTGAAACCAAAGAGAAAATCCGTCGTAACTTCGGTATGCCAGCACCAGAAGGCTATCGTAAAGCGCTGCGACTGATGGAAATGGCTGAACGCTTCAAAATGCCACTGATCACCTTCATCGACACCCCGGGTGCATACCCTGGTGTGGGCGCCGAAGAGCGTGGACAATCAGAAGCCATCGCACGCAACCTGCGTGAAATGTCAGGTCTGAAAATTCCGGTCATCTGTACCGTGATTGGCGAAGGCGGTTCCGGTGGTGCGCTGGCAATTGGCGTGGGCGACAAAGTGAACATGCTGCAGTACAGCACCTACTCGGTGATTTCACCGGAAGGCTGCGCGTCAATCCTGTGGAAAAGCGCCGATAAAGCGCCATTAGCTGCGGAAGCGATGGGCATCACCGCCGATCGCCTGAAAGAGCTGAAGCTGATCGATTCGATCATCCCTGAACCATTGGGCGGCGCGCATCGTCAACCAGTGGATATGGCGGCAAGCTTGAAAAAGCAACTGCTGGCGGATCTGGCCGATCTCGACGTGCTGAGCACGGAAGAGCTGCTTAACCGTCGTTATCAGCGCCTGATGAGCTATGGCTACGCGTAAGCTGGCTTGCTCATGAAGAAAAGCGGACACCGGTCCGCTTTTTTATGCCCGCTAATTACTGAGCGAGATCGTTCAGACGGCTATGAATTGGGCAGCCATGACGTTCTAACCGGGCAGAGAAGGTTAGCCCGATGAGCAAAGCGTCCGGTCCATGGACGGCCCGGCCGATCTGCATGGATGCGTTGTTCCTTTGCGATCGGGCTGGCCTTTGCTGGCCCTGGCACCCAATTGACAGCAATCCCCCCTAAACAACAACACCGCATTCCAGAACATTCCCCTCTCACTTTTCGCTATCCTTATTCAGTGCCATAACACCACAGGAGGTGAGCATTGAATATTATCGCGATCATGGGACCGCACGGCGCGTTCTACAAAGATGAACCGATTCGTGAACTGGACGCAGCCCTCAAACTGCAAGGGTTCCAGACCGTCTATCCCAACAATGCCAGCGACCTGCTGAAACTGATAGAACACAACCCGCGTATCTGCGGCGTGGTTTTTGACTGGGACGATTACAGTCTGGCGCTGTGCAGCGACATCAACCAGCTCAACGAATATCTGCCGCTGTATGCCTTTATTAACACCCATTCGCAGATGGATGTCAGCATTAACGAAATGCGCATGGCGCTGCAATTCTTTGAGTACGCGCTCAATGCCGCTGACGACATCGCATTGCACATTCGGCAGTACACCGATGAGTACATCGATAAAATCATGCCGCCGCTCACCAAGGCGCTGTTCACCTATGTGAAAGAGGGCAAATACACCTTCTGTACGCCAGGCCACATGGGCGGCACCGCCTTCCAGAAAAGCCCGGTGGGCAGCCTGTTCTATGACTTCTTCGGTGCAAACACGCTCAAGGCGGATGTCTCCATCTCCGTCACCGAACTGGGGTCTCTGCTCGATCACACTGGCCCGCACCTCGAAGCAGAAGAGTATGTGGCACGTACTTTTGGCGCTGAACAAAGCTATATGGTGACCAATGGCACCTCAACCTCGAACAAAATTGTTGGGATGTATGCCGCGCCGGCAGGTAGCACGGTATTGATCGATCGTAACTGCCACAAGTCACTCACCCATCTGCTGATGATGAGCGACATCATCCCGATTTGGCTCAAGCCGACGCGTAATGCGCTGGGCATTTTAGGGGGGATCCCGCAGCGGGAATTCACACGCGACAGCATTCAGCAGAAAGTTAATCAGACACCACGCGCCAGTTGGCCGGTGCATGCCGTCATCACCAACTCCACTTACGATGGCCTGTTGTATAACACCCAGTACATCAAAGAGACGCTGGATGTGCCGTCGATTCATTTCGATTCGGCTTGGGTGCCGTATACCAACTTTCATCCCATCTACAGCGGCAAAAGTGGTATGAGCGGGGAGCGTATTCCCGGCAAAGTGATTTATGAAACGCAGTCGACGCACAAACTGCTGGCGGCGTTTTCGAAGGCCTCGCTGATTCACATCAAAGGTGATTACGACCACGACACCTTTAATGAAGCCTACATGATGCACACCACCACATCACCGAGTTACGCGATTGTCTCATCGATTGAAACGGCGGCGGCGATGCTGCGCGGTAATCCGGGAAAGCGATTGATCAATCGCTCAGTTGAGCGCGCTTTGCACTTCCGTCGTGAGATTCAGCGACTGCGTGAAGAGTGCGATGGCTGGTTCTTCGACATCTGGCAGCCTGAGCAGATCGATGAAGCTGAGTGCTGGCCGATCCAGCCAGGCGAAGAGGACTGGCATGGATTCACCCATGCCGATCGTGATCACATGTACCTCGATCCGATCAAAGTCACCATCCTGACGCCCGGAATGAGTGAATTGGGGAAAATGGCGGATGAAGGCATTCCTGCGGCGCTGGTGGCGAAGTTCCTCGATCAGCGCGGCGTGGTGGTAGAGAAGACCGGGCCGTACAATTTGCTGTTCCTGTTCAGTATCGGCATCGATAAAACCAAAGCCATGAGCGTGCTGCGTGGTCTGACTGAATTCAAACGCGCCTACGATCTTAATCTGCGGGTGAAAAACATGCTGCCGGATCTCTACGCGGAAGACCCCGACTTCTATCGCAATATGCGTATCCAGACATTGGCGCAGGGCATTCATAATCTGATTCAACAACACGATCTGCCACGCCTGATGCTTAAGGCTTTCGACGTTTTACCTGAATCAAAAATGACGCCGCATCAGGCCTTCCAGCGCCAGGTGCAGGGGCAAGTCGAAACCGTCGATATCCGTGAGTTAGTGGGCCGGGTCTCTGCCAACATGATTCTGCCTTATCCTCCGGGCGTGCCGTTGGTGATGCCTGGCGAGATGATCACGGAGGAGAGTCGCGCGGTGCTCGATTTTCTGCTGATGCTCTGCACGATTGGACGGCACTATCCTGGATTTGAAACCGATATCCATGGTGCAACGCTGACCGACGATGGGCGCTATCTGGTGCGCGTGCTCCGTGAGGAAAACAGCCGTTAACTTCGGACAATTGCCTCTTTTCAGCGCGCTACCGAGCACGTAGGCTTAGCGGCTGATTCTTTAGGAGCCGCTATGCTGCAGATAAAACAGATCCACCACATTGCCATTATTGCCACCGATTATCAGCGCAGTAAGGCGTTTTACTGTGACGTGTTAGGTTTTGATTTGCTGGGTGAGTATTACCGCGCCGAGCGTGATTCGTGGAAAGGGGATCTGGGACTGAACGGGGTTTATACCATCGAACTGTTCTCGTTCCCCTCGCCGCCGCCACGCGTCAGTGGGCCGGAAGCCTGCGGTCTGCGTCATCTGGCGTTTTGTGTTGATGATGTTGAACAGTCGATTGCCGCGTTGGCTGCGAAAGGCGTGGAGTGCGAACCCATCCGCATTGATGCCCTGACCGGCAAAGCGTGCACTTTCTTTACGGATCCAGACGGTTTGCCGCTGGAGCTCTATCAAGCGTAAACTAGCCACCGCTGCGGGCCGCAATCAGGCGGTTCGCGTTGACGGATTACGCTATGTCCTTTTCCCATCTTGCTTCGTTACTGAAACCCGACGCCCGCTGTGTGCTGGCGTTCAGTGGCGGGTTGGATTCCACCGTACTGCTGCATCAGCTGGTGAGCTGGCAACGCCTGATGCCACAGCTGCAGGTGCGCGCGTTGCACGTCCATCATGGATTAAGCCCAAATGCGGAGCGCTGGGCGTCACATTGCCTGCAAATCTGTCAGCAGTGGCAGATTCCCTGCGAAGTGTTGCGCGTTCAGGTGGATGGTCGTGTAAAGGGCATTGAGGCGGCGGCCCGTGAAGCACGCTATCAGGCGTTATTGCAACAGCTGCAACCCGGTGAGCACTTACTTACGGCTCAGCACCTTGACGATCAGTGTGAAACGCTGTTGTTGGCGTTAAAAAGGGGCAGTGGTCCAGCAGGATTGGCGGCGATGCCCATCCAGCGTCAGGTGGGAAAACATTCGCACCTGCGCCCGTTGCTGGATATCAGTCGTCAGCAACTCGAAACCTATGCGACGGAGCACCGCTTACGCTGGATCGAGGATGAAAGTAACGCCGACAGCCGCTATGACCGTAATTTTCTTCGTCAGGACATTCTGCCGTTGCTGCAGACGCGCTGGCCACATTTTAGCGCCGCCAGCGCCCGCAGTGCCGCGTTGTGTGGTGAGCAGGAACAATTGCTGGATGAACTGCTGGCAGAACAGTTGGCCCAGCTCACTGATGAACAGGGCGCACTGCATTTTCCGCCATTGCTGACGATGAGCGAAGCGCGGCGCCATGCGCTTTTGCGTCGCTGGATTGCACAGCAGGGCGGCGCGATGCCTTCACGTGATGCCTTAAAACGTATCACCGATGAAGTGATGTGTAGCCGTGAAGATGCCAATCCCAGCCTGAGTTTTGCTGCCTTTACACTCCGCCGGTATCGACAGCGGCTGTATTGGCTTAACGCGCATGCATCGCTGAGTCAGCACTCGCTAACCTGGCATGATCGTGAACAACTGCTGCGGCTGCCCGAGAATTTAGGCGTATTACAGGCAAACCCGGCGATCGCCACCTTGCGTCATCCCACCGAGGACGAATCGATCAACGTTCGTTTTCAGGCCAGCGGCTATTATCATCTGCTGGGCCGCGCCGGAGGCCGCGAGATAAAAAAATTGTGGCAGGAATTAGGTGTGCCACCCTGGCAGCGGGAGCGTATCCCCTTGATTTACTACAACCAGACGCTGATCTGTGCACCGGGAATCTTTGTCACCCACGAAGGTGCGGCCAGTCATGAGCAAGGCTGGCAAGCGATCTGGTTACAACAACAATAAGATGGAGAGCAATGATGAAACACTGGATGGCGGCAGCATTGCTGGCCGCAGCGTTGCCGGCTTTTGCCGACGGCGATGTGAATGCAGGCGCGCAAAAAGCAGCAACCTGCCTGGCGTGTCATGGTGCGGAAGGGAAAAGTGCTGTGCCGCTTTATCCCAATCTTGCCGGGCAACATGCGCCTTACCTGCTGCACTCCTTGCAGGCATATAAAAAAGGGGAGCGTAGCGGTGGTCAGGCAGAAGTGATGAAAGCGTTTGTGGCAGGATTGAGCGATCAGGATATGGAAGATTTATCGGCGTATTACAGTTCGCTGAAGCCGTAAGCGAGGGGGGCGGGATAGCATTCCCGCCCGAATGTGGTAGTTATTCGTCTTCGCTAACGATGACGGTGCCCAGCTCGGGATGACTGAAGCTGGCGATATGGTCAAGACGCAGTTCGCGGGTTTCACCGGAGAGATCGACCGTCAGGTACTCCACGTTTTTACGTGAGACCATGTCAACGGCTTTCGCCTTAAGCTGATCGCCGTTTTTTAACTGCAAAGACAGCGTCCAGTGTTTGGTGCAGGCGAGCTCGAGGCTATCGTAGTCATCGCAGTTGATGGGTTTGTAGGCTTCATTCGTCAACATAGTCGCTCACCAATAAGTTAGCAGCAGCGTAAGCTGCTTGTTCCCTGACAGAAGAGTTTAGCGCAGAATTAGCGGCAATATCGTTGAGTGCGTTTAGCGCGCAACCTATCGCGTCTGGCACATACCCCAGGTCGCCACTGCCGATTTCGGCATACTTCTGGCGAACTAACTCACAATACTTTTGCACATACACCTCCTCAGCAGAGCTTAAATACTCTGGTTGATAAGCGACTATATCACAGGATTTTCATGGAAATCAGCCAGGGGAAGCCGCGATCTGTGCAAAGAAAAGTGTAAAAGTGACACACAGCGCTGGCCTTAAGCAGGAAGGCGGCGCACAAAAGGTTAAGTTGATGAACAGGTTATTCCGCGACACAACATCGTTCTTAAAGGCAGGTGACAGATGATCGTGCTGTCGCGTTCAGTTTCACTTGCAGACAACGAGGTCGAGCTCAGTGCCATTCGTGCACAAGGTGCGGGCGGGCAGCATGTGAATAAAACGTCTACTGCTATCCATCTGCGTTTTGATATCCATGCCTCTTCGCTGCCACCGTTCTACAAGGAACGCCTATTGGCTGCGAGCCACCATTTGATTACGGCAGAAGGCGTGGTGATCATCAAATCTCAGGAGTATCGCAGCCAGGAAATGAATCGCGAGGCGGCCCTGCAGCGGCTGATCAATCTGATTCGTGAGTTAACCACGGTGGAAAAAACCCGGCGGGCGACACGACCCACGCGTGCATCTAAAGAGCGGCGGCTCGAGGGGAAATCACGGCGCAGTAATGTGAAAGCGATGCGGGGAAAAGTGCAATGAAAAACGCCTCCAGCTGGAGGCGTTTTAGTCTTACTTGTTCAGCGCTTTTGCCAGGAACTCGACAATATCGTGCTGTTTGATCATTTGCTTCTCGCTGGATGAACGCGACTTGTACTCGATCTCTTCGTTATCGAGGTTACGGTCACCGATGACGATAGTATGTGGCACGCCAATCAGTTCCATATCAGCGAACATCACGCCTGGGCGCTCTTTGCGGTCATCCAGAATCACATCAATGCCTTTGGCACGCAGCTGGCTGTAAAGCTCTTCAGCCAACTCTTTCACACGGAACGATTTCTGCATGTTCATTGGCAAAATCGCCACTTCGAACGGTGCCAGCGCGGCTGGCCAGATGATGCCGCGTTCGTCATGGTTCTGCTCAATGGCCGCGGCGACAACACGGGTGATACCAATGCCGTAGCAACCCATGGTCATGATCTGGTTGCGGCCCTCTTCACCCTGTACTGCCGCTTTCATTGCGTCAGAGTACTTGGTACCCAGCTGGAAGATGTGACCGACTTCGATACCACGTTTGATTTGCAGCGTGCCTTTGCCATCCGGGCTTGGATCGCCTTCGACAACGTTACGGATATCTTCTACGCGCGCTTCTGGCAGATCGCGCAGCCAGTTGATGCCGGCAAAGTGCTGACCATCAATGTTGGCGCCTGCAGAGAAATCGCTCATCTTGGCAACGGTGCGGTCAGCAATCACAGGCATGCTTAGACCAACCGGGCCGATAGAACCAAAACCTGCGCCAACGGCGGCGCGAATCGCTTCTTCACTGCCCATCTCCAGCGGAGAGGCAACGATATCCAGATGCTCGGCTTTGATTTCGTTGAGTTCATGATCGCCGCGAACCAACAAGGCAACCAGCGCATGGCCGCTCTCTTCCGCACCTTTCACAATCAGCGTTTTCACGGTTTTTTCTACCGGGATCTGATGTTGCTCAACCAATTCGGCAATCGTTTTGGCGTTTGGCGTCGCGAACTGCGTCATCGCCTGAGTCGCAGCCGGACGTTCGCCCGCTGGCGCCAGTGCTTCGGCTTTTTCGATGTTAGCGGCGTAATCGGATTCGCTGGAGAAGATCACATCATCTTCACCGCTCTGCGCCAGCACCTGGAATTCGTGAGAGCCGCTACCGCCAATCGAACCGGTATCCGCTTGCACCGCACGGAAATCCAGCCCCATACGGCTGAAGCTCTGGCTGTAAGCGCGATACATCGCATCATAGGTTTCCTGTAAGGATTCCTGTGAGGTGTGGAAGGAGTATGCATCTTTCATGATGAACTCACGTGAGCGCATCACACCAAAACGAGGGCGCACTTCGTCACGGAATTTGGTCTGGATTTGATACAGATTCAGCGGCAGCTGCTTGTACGAGCTCAGCTCGTTGCGGATCAAATCGGTGACCACTTCTTCGTGAGTTGGACCCAACACGAACGGACGCTCGTGACGATCTTTAATGCGCAGCAGTTCTGGGCCGTACTGCTCCCAACGGCCGCTCTCTTCCCATAAATCGGCAGGCTGAACCACCGGCATGGAGATCTCAATCGCACCCGCGTTGTTCATCTCTTCGCGTACGATGTTTTCAACTTTTCGCAGCACGCGAACACCGGTCGGCAGCCAGGTATAAAGACCAGAAGCCAGTTTACGGATCATACCGGCGCGCAGCATCAGCTGGTGGCTGATCACTTCCGCATCGGATGGCGTCTCTTTCAGAGTAGAGAGCAGATATTGAGTAGTACGCATTGATTACGATTCCAGTTGTACGGAAGGACACGGACAATAAATTTTCTGGCGGCTAGTGTACCAGCGAGATCATTCACTCAAAAGCTTGTTTTAGCGTGGATCGAGAGCGATCACTTCTGTGCCGATCTCATCGATACGCCAGCGCACGTTAAAGTCGAGTAGCCAGGCAGCATACTCACGATCTTCCGCTTCACCTTTACGGTAAGCGGGGCGGGGATCCTGCGCTAAAACGTCAGCGATAAAACGTGCCAGATGGGGATAGTTCTTCTGCTGCTGGATTTGGTTTTGCGCCAGAGCAGAGAAACGCACGGGCATGGTGGCATCCGGTGCGCTCTGCGCGAAGCCGGCGCGGGCATCGGGCAGGGCTTCAGCAAACGGCAGGTAGGGTTTGATATCGACTACCGGTGTGCCATCGACTAAATCCAGACTACCGAGTTGCAGAATCACCTGCTGCTTTTCACATCGAATGCCTTTCAATTCGACCAGCGACATGCCGATGGGGTTAGGGCGAAAGGTGGATCGGGTGGCGAAGACTCCCATGCGTGCGTTGCCACCTAAGCGAGGAGGGCGTACGGTTGGGCGCCAACCGCCTTCCATGGTCTGATGGAAAACAAACAGCACCCAAAGATGGCTGAAGGCTTCAAGCCCGCGCACCGCTTCTGGCTGATTATAAGGCGGCAACAAGTGCAGCTCGCCGCCGCCATCCTGAACTAGTCCAGGCTGGCGCGGTACGGCAAATTTTTCTTTCCACGGCGAACGAATGACGCCGATTTGCGCAAAGGCAAAATCACTCATTGATTGGAAACTTTCAGTGCTGAGCCCTGGCAAATTGCCTGGCGATAACAGCCCGGCGTGCTGGTGACGATTTCGCATTTATGCAGCAATATCGCGTTCGCTTTCATCCCGGCAGCTTTAATCTGCAGACGCTTACGCGCGGTATTGATATTCGGTGGCGAATCCTGGCTGCTGCTTTGGCAATCATCGGCAGAGACTTCGCCCAGATCGCGGAACGGATTACTGACCAGATCGGTGGCATCGGTATAAATTTTTACCGGTGCAGGACGTGGAGCAGGCTTACGTTCTGGTTCGCTGGATGATGGTTGCGGGCGGGCGGGAGCACTGCTTATTGGGTGATATTCATGGACACACCCGGTTAGCATCAATGCTAACAAGCAGAGCGGTAAAAAACGCATGGCAACATCCTCAGTAGTAAAAAGTGGCGTTATTGAAACAAGGACGGGATTAAATAACAAGTCAGCAAAAAGAAAGGGCGGCCGAAGCCGCCCTGGATGGCATCAAAGGCGAAAATTACCAGCCTTTAACTGCACCACCGTTGAAGATTTTGTTCGCGGCTTCAGAAACTTCATCAGACTGATATGCCTGAACAAATTTCTTCACGTTTTCCGCATCTTTATTATCTTCACGGCTGACGATCAGGTTCACGTAAGGAGAATCTTTATCTTCGACAAAGATGCCATCTTTCGCAGGTGTCAGGCCAATCTGGCTGGCGTAAGTGGTGTTGATCACCGCCAGCGCAATCTGCTGATCGTCCAGTGAACGTGGAAGCTGTGGTGCTTCCAGCTCAACAATCTTCAGGTTTTTAGGGTTCTCAACAATATCCAGAGAGGTTGGCAGCAGGCCCACGCCATCTTTCAGTTTGATCAGGCCGACTTTCTGCAGCAGCAGCAGTGAACGACCGAGGTTGGTTGGATCGTTAGGAATCGCAACCTGTGCACCGTTTTGCAGTTCATCCAGTGATTTGATTTTCTTTGAATAGCCAGCAATCGGATAAACGAAGGTGTTACCCACTGGCACAAGCTTATAGCCACGGTCTTTGATCTGCTGATCCAGATAAGGCTTATGCTGGAAGGCGTTAACATCGATATCGCCTTTGCTTAATGCTTCGTTCGGCAGCACGTAATCGTTAAAGGTCACCAGCTCAACATCCAGACCGTATTTCTCTTTAGCGACCTTCACTGCGGTTTCAGCAACCTGCTGCTCAGCACCGACAATCACACCCACTTTGATGTGGTTTGGGTCTTTAGCTTTCTGATCGCATCCTGCCAGCGCAATTGCGCCAATCAGAGCACCCACAGCGGCAATCTTTTTAAATGTGAAAGACATATCCCTTCCTTAATAGAGGACTATTGATGTTGTTTACTTATTTATGTGACACAGCACGGACAATGCGGTCGCCACAGAATTGAATGAGATACACCAGAACAACCAGCAAAATCAGCACGGTATTCATCACAGTGGCGTTATAACCAATGTAACCATACTGATAGCCAATCTGACCCAAGCCACCTGCGCCGACCGCGCCACCCATGGCGGAATAGCCGACCAGCGTAATCAGAGTAATTGTAGCGGCATTCACCAGACCCGGCAGGGCTTCTGGCAGCAGCACTTTACGTACGATCTGCAGGGGAGTCGCGCCCATCGCGCGTGAGGCTTCGATTAAACCGGTTGGCAACTCTAACAGCGCATTCTCGACCATACGCGCAATGAAAGGTGCGGCGCCGACTGTCAGTGGCACGATTGCAGCCTGCAAACCAATGGAGGTGCCGACAATCATGCGCGTGAAAGGAATCATCCACACCAGCAATATAATGAAGGGGATTGAACGGAAGATATTCACCACCGCTGAGAGCACGCGATAAAGTGTGCCATTGGCCAGAATTTGCCCTGGGCGAGTGACATACAGCAGCACGCCGACGGGCAGGCCGAGTACAAAACCAAAGAAACCAGAGACGAAGGTCATCATCAGCGTTTCCCAGACGCCACGCGTCAGTAACCACAGCATCGCTTCAGACATAACCCAGTACCTCTACTTTCACATGATTTTCTTTCAGCCAGGCAATCGCTGCCTGTGTGTCTGTTTCACTGCCATCCATCTCGGCCAGCATGATGCCGAACTTCACGCCTCCGGCATAATCCATCTGGGCACTGATGATGTTGTTATTCACATTGAAGCGACGAGCAGCTTCTGACAGCAGCGGCGCATCTACTGATTTGCCGGTGAACTCCAGACGCAACAGCGGGACGCTTTCAGCTGTGGCTTGCGGTGTCATACGTTGCTGGTAATCGTCTGGGATATCCAGATGCAGCGTCGATTGAATGAATTGCTGAGCCAGTGGCGTTTTAGGATGTGAGAACACTTCACTGACGCTGTCTTTCTCAATCAGTTCGCCATTACTGATAACAGCAACCTGATCGCAGATGCGTTTCACCACATCCATCTCATGAGTGATCAGCAGAATAGTGATCCCCAGACGGCGGTTGATGTCTTTCAGTAACTCTAAGATGGAACGCGTGGTTGCTGGGTCGAGGGCGCTGGTGGCTTCGTCGCACAGCAAAACTTTTGGATTCGTGGCCAGCGCACGCGCAATCGCCACACGCTGTTTTTGTCCACCCGAAAGATTCGCAGGCCAGCTGTCGTGCTTGTCCGCCAGTCCAACTAACTCCAGCAGTTCCGTTACGCGGTTTTTGATCTGCTCACGTGACAGGTTGCCCAATTCAAGCGGCAGCGCAACGTTACCGGCTACGGTACGTGAGTTCATTAGATTGAAGTGCTGGAAAATCATGCCAATCTGACGGCGTGCCAGCGTCAGTTTTGAGGAGGAGAGGGCAGTCAAATCCTGACCATCAACCAGAACGCGTCCTGATGTTGGACGCTCAAGCAAGTTAACGCAGCGGATCAGCGTACTTTTACCGGCACCGGAAGAACCGATGACGCCATAAATCTGTCCAGCAGGCACGTGCAGGCTGACGTTGGAAAGCGCCTGAATGGTGCGTGAACCTTGCTGGAACACTTTGGTAATGTTTTCGAGTTTAATCATTAGTTTAATAGTTATCGTGTTACGTTGTCCGTGGTGTATCGGGTTTCACGCGATTGCGCTGCGTGAAATTTGGATGGATGTTAAGGCATCCAGACGGCTAAATCAATCGAAGTCATTCAATCTGCCATTCTCTCTATATATGCAATCATGCGATACTGTGCGGCATTATTTGCAGCAGGAGTTTCTACGTGTCGAATAAAGTCCCCGCTATTTTCCTGGATCGTGATGGCACCCTGAATGTCGATCATGGTTATGTTCACGAAATCGATAATTTTGAATTCATCGATGGCACCATTGAAGCGTTACAGGTGCTAAAGAAGATGGGCTTCGCGCTGGTACTGGTGACCAACCAGTCCGGTATTGCGCGCGGCATGTTTACCGAAGACCAGTTTATGCAGCTCACCGAATGGATGGATTGGTCGCTGGCGGATCGTGATGTCGATCTTGATGGCATCTATTTCTGTCCTCATCTGCCAGATGCAACAGTAGAAGAGTATCGCCAGGTATGTGATTGCCGTAAGCCGCAGCCGGGTATGCTGCTCTCTGCGCAGAAGCATCTGAACATCGATATGACTGCTTCTTATATGGTAGGTGACAAAATAGAAGATATGCAGGCAGCAGCAGCAGCAGGTGTGGGCACGAAAGTGTTGGTGCGTACTGGTAAGCCGGTCACCGCTGAAGGCGAAAATGCAGCAGATTGGGTGCTTAACAGCCTGTCAGAGCTGCCTGGACGCATTAAAAAGGGCTGATTTAGGCGGTTTTGTGCAATTTTCAAGCGAACGAATAAAAACTTGAAAATTGCCCTTGCGCTTCCTCAGAACCTGCCTATAATGCGCCACCACTGAGACGGCAAAGCGGCAACGCAGACGGCTCAGCAGGGAGTGAAGAAATTCATCCCACCGGAGAAAAACGCTGAAAAAAGTGTTTGACTCTGAAGGAGGAAAGCGTAATATACGCCACCTCGCAACAGCAGCTTAAGGCGCTGATTGCACCGCTCTTTAACAATTTATCAGACAATCTGTGT